>NZ_JAVTJF010000014.1:0-82698 GCF_031843905.1 Aeromicrobium sp. WCS2018Hpa-31
CCCCCCCCCCCCCCCCCCCCTCGCGCACCGAAAGCAGAGGAACCCCGCCTGGACCATGAGCCGGGCGGCGAGGGAGACCTCGTCGGCCCGGCTCTTGTCGTTTCCAGGGCCGACGCTGCCAACCCCGCGGCCCCTGCGGGCGTGTCGTCGCATCAGGAGGAAGCCTGCACCTCGGCAGCGACGGCGCGGACGGCTCCGGCTGCGGGAGCGTGGGTGAGTCCGAATCGACTTGCAGATGAGAATGAGTATCATTCGCGGCATGACGACTCTGGCGCCCCCGAGCACGGCGGCTGCGGCACAGGCCTCCCGCCGACGGCGGGGGCGGCTGGCGCTGGCCACGACTGCGGCCGCACTCGTGGTGGTGCTGCTGCTGAGCATCGGCACCGGCCCGGTGGGCGTGCCTCCGCTGACCGTGGCGCAGATCGTCCTGGCCCACGTGCTGCCCGGGGAGCACGTGGCCGACTGGACGGCAGCGCAGGACCAGATCGTCTGGACGTTCCGGCTGCCGCGCGTGCTGATGGCCGTGCTCGTCGGCGCGTCGTTGGCCGTGGTGGGTGCCCTGCTGCAGGCGATCATCCGCAACCCGCTGGCCGATCCCTACGTGCTGGGCGCCTCCTCGGGGGCGGCTCTCGGTGCGGTCGGGGCGCTCGCGCTCGGCGCCAGCGTGCCCGGTCTGTTCGTCTCCGGGTCGGCCTTCGCCGGTGCGGCCGTGGCGGGTGTCGTCGTCTACGTCCTCGCGTCCCGGGGAGGCCGGATCGAGTCGCTCCGCCTCGTGCTGGCCGGGGTCGCGCTCTCCTACCTCTTCAGCGCGGTCACCGGGTGGATCACCGCCACTGCCGACCACGGTCGGCTGCCCGGGCTGCTGTTCTTCCTGCTCGGCAGCATCAGCTCGGCCTCCTGGGAGATGCTCGCGCTGCCGGCCGCGGCACTCGTGCTCGGTGTGGTCTACGCCCTGCGCAGGGCGAGCCACCTCGACGCGGCGATGACGGGCGACGAGACCGCCGCCTCGCTCGGCGTCGACATGACGCGGCTGCGGGTCGAGGTTCTCGTCGTCACCGCCGCGATGACCGGAGCGGTCGTCGCCGTCGCCGGTGGCATCGGCTTCGTCGGCATGGTCGTGCCCCACGTCTGCCGGCTGCTGGTCGGCGCCGGGCACCGTTCCCTCCTGCCGTTCGCAGCGCTCGCCGGTGCCCTGCTGGTGGTCGTGGTCGACACCGTGGCCCGGACGGCCGCGTCGCCGCGCGAGATCCCGCTGGGCGTGGTCACCGCACTCGTCGGCGCCCCCTTCTTCCTGTGGCTCCTGCGCACCCGCCCCGTGGGAGCAGAGCGATGAGCGCGGTGGTGGTGGACGACCTGTCGGTCCGCCTGGCCGACACCCTCGCGCTCGACGGCATCGACCTCGAGGTCCGTCCCGGTGAGGTGCTCGGGCTGCTCGGACCCAACGGGTGCGGCAAGTCGACGTTGCTGCGGACGATGTACGGCACGCAGCGGCCGAGCCGGGGAACCGTGCACCTCGACGGCCTCGACGTCGGCCGCACTCGTCGCCGCGAGGTCGCGCGCCGGTGCGCCGTGCTGACCCAGGACCACGCGCACGACGTCGAGCTGTCCGTGCTCGACGTCGTGCTGCTGGGTCGCATCCCGCACGCCGCATCACGCCGCTCGGCCCGTGACGACCTCCGTCGGGCGTCGGAGGCGCTGGAGCGGACCGACGCGGCGCATCTCGCGCACCGTGCGTTCCCGACGTTGTCCGGCGGTGAGCGTCAACGTGTGCTCCTCGCGAGGGCGCTGTGCCAGGACCCCCGGGTGCTGTTGCTGGACGAGCCCACGAATCACCTCGACGTGACCCACCAGCTGGACCTGCTGCGCACGGTCGGGCGGCTGGGCGTGACGTGCGTGGTCGCCCTGCACGACCTCACCCTCGCCGCCGCGCACTGCGACCGTCTCGCACTGCTCGACGGCGGACGCCTGGTGGCCCTCGGCACCCCGGCCCAGGTCCTCACGCCCGAGCGCGTCGAGGCCACCTACCGGGTCGCGTGCGACCTGCTGACCCACCCCCGCACCGGCCGCCCGCTCGTGGCGCTCGCCCCGCGGGACCACCGTTCCCCCACTGCCCAGGAGGCACCATGAAGCGCACCATCTTTCTGCTCGTCGCCACGGCGGCCGTCACCGCCGGATGCGGGTCCGTGAGCACGTCGGAGGCGTCCGACGCCGATGACGCCTCGGTGAACGTGACGAGCTGCGGCCGCGACGTGACCGTCGACGGCGTCCCGGAGCGAGTCGTCAGCATGCACCCGAGCCTGACCGAGCTCATGGTCCAGCTGGGCCTCGGCGACCGCGTCGTCGCGCAGGCGCAGGACGCCTTGGGCGAGCCGTCGCCGGAGCTGGAGGACGAGGTCGAGGCCATCACGTCCATCAGCGCCGACGTCCCCCCGACGCGCGAGGACCTGCTGGCCCAGAGCCCGGACTTCGTCATCAGCGGCACGGAGTACGAGTTCTCGGGCGACCAGGGCTTCGCCGGCTACGACGACCTGGAGAAGGCCGGAGCGCCGTCCTACGTCGCCACGGCGGGCTGCATCGACCGTCGCTCCGAGGGCGCCGTCAGCGACACGTTCACCGACATCGAGAACCTCGGACGGGTCTTCGACGTCACCGACCGGGCCGACGCCCTCGTGGCCGAGGCGAAGGCGGACCTCGCCGAGGTGGAGCAGATCGTGGGGGACGACGACCCGGTCCGGGCCGTCCAGGTCTACGTCGAGGGCGGCAAGCTCTACGCGATCGGCGGCGCCGTCGAGATCGACGTCCTCCGGCTCGGCGGTGGTGAGAACCTCTTCGCCGGGGACTCGCGCTTCGACGACTTCTTCGCCGCCGAGGTCAACCCCGAGGTCGTGGTCGACCTGCAGCCCGACGCCTTCGTCTTCGCCGTCAACGACGCGAAGCACGAGAAGCAGACCCGCGCCTACCTCGAGCGGACCCTCGCCGACACGCCCGCAGTGAAGAGCGGCACGCTGGTCGCCGTCGACAACACCTACGTCCAGCCCGGGACGCTGTCGGCCATCACCGGGGCCCGCATCGTCGCCGAGGCGTTGCACGGCTGAGTGGTGGGGTGGGGCCGTGGGGCGGGGTCGATGAAGGAGCTCGGGCGCGACTACGCCCTCTTCTGGGCGGCGCGAGTCCTGGCGGTGGCCGGGGCCACCATCACCGCCGTGGCGCTGCCGGTCCTGACCTACCAGCGCTCGGGCTCCCCGCTCCTGACCTCGGCGATCGCCGCGCTGCAGGTCCTGCCCTACCTCGTCCTCGGGCTGGTGGCCGGTGCCGTCGCCGACCGGGTGTCGCGCCGTCTGTTGATGGTCGGCGGCGAGGTGGTGAGCGCTGCGGCACTGGCGAGCCTGGTGCTCGTCGGCGGTGACGTGTCGGTGGGCCACATCCTCGTGGTGGCGACCGTGGTGCCGACCGCCTTCGTGTGGTTCGACGCCGCCGCGTTCGGTGCCCTCCCGGCGATCGTCGGTCGGGAGAGGATCGTGGAGGCCAACAGCGCCCTGTGGACCGCCACGACCCTCGTGGGGATCGGTGGTCCCGCGGTGGCGGGCCTGGTGGTCGCCGGATGGGGGGCGACCACGGCGCTGGCGCTCGACGTGGCCGCGTGCCTGCTGGCCGCGGCGCTGCTCGCTGCCATCGGGGTGCCGACCGGCCCCGCCCGCCGTGACGGTCCCCCCACACGGCTGTGGGCCGACATGGTCGAGGGGCTCGCCTTCGTGCTGCGGCACCCTGTCATCCGGCCCCTCACGCTCGCCGGCACGCTGAACTCCGTGGCTGCCGGCGGGGTCACCGGGCTCGTGGTGGTGCTGGCCGTCGAGGAGCTCACGCCAGCGCCGACGGCGACGTGCCGGGGCTGCTGCTCACCGCCGTGGCCGCCGGGGGGTTCCTCGCGGCCGTGACCCTTCCGCGTCTCCTGCGGGCGGTGCGCCTGGGTGTCGTGACGGTCGGCGCGCTCGTCCTTGGGCTGCCCGCGGTCCTCGTCCTGGCGGTCGCGCCGGGGGTCCCGTTCGCGTTCGCGGCGCTCCTGGTGTGGGGCCTGGCCACCACGCTCGTGGTGCTCAACGGCATCTCCACGCGGCAGCAGCTGACCCCCGACCGGCTCCAGGCGAGGGTCAACACGTCGGCCCGGATGCTCGCCTGGGGTGGGACGCCGTTCGGCGCCCTCGCCGCCGGTGCACTGGCCGAGCGTGCCGACACGACCACGGCGCTCGTCGGCGTGGCGGTCGTGTGCGCCGCGGCGGTGGTCTACGCCGTCGTGTCGGGACTCGTCGGGGTCTCGGTGTCCACCGAGGCGCCGGATGCAACGGCACAGCCGACCTCGGGCCCGGACTGACCGGCGCCGCAGCGGCGCCGAATGCACCGGGAGGTCAGCTCGGGCGAGCCGGCACCAGGGGCGCCGACAGTGCGTCGTCGTCGTTGACGGTCTCGAACGCCGTGCGGATCTGCGTGCGTCGGGTCTCGACATGGTTGGCCAGGCGGCGCGCCACCCGCGGCTTGCTCCCGACGATGCGATCGACGAGGTCCAGCGGCACCTGGAGCACCTCCACGACGCTGGTCGCCTCGCTCGAGGCCAGCGCGGGCTCGCGCGTGAGTCCGGTGATGCCGACGATCTCTCCGGCGTCGAGGTCGGTGATCGTGAGGCGCGCCCCGTCGAGCGCGGCGGCCGAGACGCGGACGGCGCCGGAGACGATGAACGACATGCGCCGCGGCGCGCGACCCTCCCACTCGATGCGCTCGCCGGGACCGTACGTCTCGATCTCGCACGCATCGGCGAGGGCCTGCACCTCCTCGGGCTGCAGGTCCAGGGTGCTCGAGACCGCCTCCAGGGCCGCGACCACGTCCTCGCGGGGGCGCTGGACGAACGTCGCGCCGTCGAGGCTGATCTCGTCGCGTCGCGAGGCGTACCAGAGCCAGGTCAGGAACAAGTGCTTGGCGCGTCCGGCGTCCGTGGCCGTGCGGAGGGGGAGGGTGACGGCGTAGCTGCCTCCTCCGTCGTTGCGCACGGTCGGGACGGCGTCGGCCCTCAGCAGCGGCAGGCTGGTCGCGACGTCGGTCAGCGTCGCGACCACCTGGTGCGGCTGGTCGGTCGTCGCCAGGGAGACGTCGACGGAGAGGTCGTGCGCCACCGTGGGTCGGCTCAGGTTGGTGAAGGAGGCCCCCGCGATGGTGGCGTTCGGGATGATCTGGATGCCGGAGCCGACGTCCACGTGGGTGGATCGCCAGTTCATCTCCACGACCTTGCCCGTGACTCCGCCGACGTCGAGGGTGTCGCCGATGGTGAACGGCTGCTCGAACAGCAGCAGCAGGCCTGAGACGACGCTGCCCACCGCGTTCTGAAGAGCGAGGCCGATGACGATCGACCCGACGCCGAGGGCCGCGAAGAGACCGCCGACGTCCAGGCCCCACACGAAGGACGCGACGATCGCCGCACCTGCGACGATGAGGACGAGCCGGGCCAGGTCGACGAAGATGCTTGGCAGGCGGTCGCGCCACGTGCCTTCGACCGCGTTGCCGAACAGCACGGCGTTGAGCCCGCCGAGCGCGGTCGCCACGGCCGTGACGCCCACGACGGTCGCGACGATCCGAACGCCGTCGTTGTCGTTCGAGAGCCCGGACGCCTGCGTGAGCAGGACGAGCAGTCCGGTCAGGGGCAGCAGGACGAGGCGGAGCCGGTTGACCGGACCGGCCAGCGGGCTGCCGCTGCGCTGGAGCCGCAGGTGCACCTCGGCGAAGACGATGACCAGCGCGGGCAGGACGACGATGAGGGCGAGCGACCAGCCGAACCACGGCTGGGACGTCAGGTCAGTCATGGCCGCCGTCCTCGGTGACCAGCCGCCAGACCGGCGACTCCGTCCCGCCCGAGGCGAGCGTGCCGGCCTGCTGGACCATGTAGGCGCCGACGAGCTGCTCCTTGACGTCGTCCGAGACGTACACGCCGGGCTCCCCGGCCACCGACCGCAGGCGGTAGGCCAGGTTCACCGCCTCGCCCCACAGGTTGTAGACCACTCCGTCTTGGCCGAGGAGCCCGCTGCGGACAGCGCCGGTGTCGATGCCCGACCGCAGGGTCAGGGCCGCACCGTTCTGGGTGTTGAACCGGTCCACGGCTTGGGCGACGCCGACGGCGAAGTCGGCCGCGCGGCGAACGTGGTCCACGCGCTGCACGACCAGGCCGCTGCTCATGACGAAGCTGGTCCCCGAAGCGCGCACCTTCTCCACACCCGTGCTGCGGGCTACCTCCGAGACGCTGCGCGACAGCCCCTCGAGGAGCGTCAGCGCCTCGTCCGTCGTCTTGGAGGCGGCGAAGTCGTCGAAGCCCTCGACGTCGGCCAGGACGACGGTCACGTCTTGGTGCTCGTCGGCGATCCCGGTCTCTCCGCCGCGGTACCGGGTCATCACCGACTCCGGCATCATCGTGCGCAGCAGTGCCTCGTTCTCCTGCTGCTGGGCCTCGAGGAGGTCCTGCTTGGACCGGAGGCTGGCGCTCATGTCGTTGAAGGCGGCGCCGAGGTCGCCGAACTCGTCCCGCGAGCCGGCATCCACCCGTGCGCCGAGGTCGCCGGCGGCCACCGCCCGCACCCCTCCCAGCAGGCGTTGCAGGGGTGCGGTGAACACCCGGGCCATCAGCACGGATGCCGCGGCGATGAGCAGGACGACCACCGCCGTGGCAAGGAGCATGTTGCGCGCGAAGTCCTGGACCGGCGCGAACGCCTCCTCGGTGTTCATCTTGGCGATGACGGTCCAGTTGAGGCCTCCGACGTCCGCCGGCCCGTACGAGTCCAGGACCTCGTGCCCGAGGTAGTCGGTCGTGACCATCGTGCCGGTCTCGCCGTTGGCGGCGCGGTTCTGCGCCTCGGACTTGATCGGCTGGCGCATCACGCTGCTGCCGGCTGCGATGATCCGCTCGACGGTCTGCTCCGGCGTCCCTCGCTCGACCGCGTGCTCGGCGTACTCCTCGGGGTCTTCGATCAGCTCGCGCGAGTTCGTCCGCATCAGGTTGTCGGGCCCGGCGAGGTAGGTCTCACCGGTCCGCCCGAGACCGGCGACGACATCGTTGCGCTGGTCACCGGTCATGATGCCGTTCAGGCGCGTGATGGGGATCTGGCTGACGTAGACGCCGACGATCTCGGACCCGTCGGCGATCGGGGACGCAAGGAAGCCGGTCGGTTCGTTGTAGGACGGCTGGTAGAGCTCGAGGTCGGCGACGGCCACGAAGTCGCGCGAGTTCGACCGCACGGCTTCGTCGAACACCTTCTCCAGCCCTCCGCCGCGGAACTCGCCGCGCTTGATGTTGCTGCCGAGGTCGACGCCCTTGTAGGCGGAGTAGACGATGTCGCCCTCGAGGTTGATGAGGAAGATGTCCTCGGCACCGGTTCGTTCCACGACCTCTCGGTAGAACGGGTGGTAGCGGCGGTGGGCCTCGGTCCACTCGCTCCCGTCGCCGGGGTCGGTGATCGCCAGCTTCTCGTCGAAGTCCTCCGACGCGGCGGTGTAGTTCGCCTGCAGGTAGGACCGTGCCGGCGACGTCGGGACGAACGACTCGGCCTGGAGCTCGCCGTCGCTAGCCTCTTGGAGCTTCGGGACGAACACGTCGGTGTAGTAGGTCTGCAGTGCCGCTCGGTCGTCGTCGGAGACGGTCGTCCCACGCAGCTCGTCGTAGCCCTCGTCGAACGCCGCGAGCGCATCGATCGAGATCCCTTGGCTGTTGAGGATGGCGGCAGCACGCTCGCTGGCGACGTAGTCCCGCACGGCCGTGGTGCGCTGCTCACGGAGGTCGGTGAGCCGCGCGAAGGACGTCTCGCGCAGCGCCTCGGTCCCTGACCGATAGCCGAAGAAGCCGACGACTGCGGCAGCGATGATGCTGGACAGCAGCAGCATGACCAGGAGCTTCGTCTGGATGCTGCCGACGCCCCGCCATCGGGGGGGTCGGGGGCTCGCGTCCGCCGAGGTCGTCGCGGGGAGGGGCGTGCCGGCATCGGCAGTCATGGGAAGACCTTCCAAATGAAAAGTGGCATGCTTATCCTAGAAGTGCCAGGAGCCCGCTCGGGAGTCCTTCGGTGGTTTTTCTTTTTCTTGGGAGCCGGGATGCGACAGTCGTTCGTCGTGGGTCTGTCTGCCCTGGTTGTGCTGCTGTGCACCGCGGGTCCCGCAGCGGCAGACACACGCGGTCACTGGGCGCAGGTCCAGGACTGGGACAACGACGCCAAGACCGCCACCATCGCGGTGCCCGACGTCGGCGGCTTCCCCGACGCGGCCCTGACGTCGACGACGGCCGGACCGGCCGGACCCGAGTCGGGTGCGACCAGGTGGCTGGGAGCGTTCACGGGCCCGGGCGGGACCTACGGATCGAGCCAGGGGCAGCAGTACCTGAGCCTGCGACCCGCCGGCAACAGCGCTGCTTCTCCCTCGGTCAGCACCTACACGTTCGAGCACCCGACGCCCGCGGGTGGATGGGCCTTCACGCTGGGCGACGTCGACGCGGAGTACCTCGACGTCGCCGCCGAGGGTGTCGACGGTGAGCCCGTCGACCTGGCGGACCTGGGCTTCCGGTCCGGCTTCAACTACTGCCAGGGATCGCCGAGGCCGTCGGGGTGCAGTGCGGCCAAGGCGCAGCCGGAGCCGCTCTGGGACGCGACCGCCGGACGGCTCGCCGGACCCGAGGTGGACTCCGACGGCGCCCCGGTCCCCGGGTGGAGCGACACCGACGGCGCCGCAGCGTGGTTCGAGCCGTCCGTCCCCTTGCGCTCACTGACCGTTCGAGCCACCTGGCGCATCGGGTCCCCGACGTACCAGACCTGGTTCTCCGCCCTCTCTCGCGATGCGTCGGGCACCGTGACCGCGACGCCGGAGTGCAGCGCTGCCGACCTGTCCGTGACGCTGCGTGACGGTGGCGGCGACGTGGTCGCGTCCACCACGACGGCCGCCGACGGAACCTGGTCGGTCGACGACCTCGCCACCTACGACGACTGGTCGGTCGAGGTGGACGCACCCGACGGCTGCAGCGTGGTCGGGCCGCCCACCCGGTCGGTCGACCTGTCGAGCACCGACGCGGTCGTCGACGTCGACCTCGAGGTCGTCACGGGCTCGGTCGGGGGTCAGGTCACCGAGACGGACGGATCACCCCTGCCCGAGGTCGCCCTGACGGTCGAGTCGCCCGACGGCACGACGAGCGTGGCCACGACGGACGACGACGGGGTCTACGGCCCGGTCGAGCTCCCGCCGGGTGAGGCGTCGATCGCGATCGCCCCGCCGGACGGCTACACCGTCGTCGGCGACGAGACGGTCACCGTGACGGTGACCGACGACGGCGAGGACCGTGCGGTCGACTTCACCCTCGAGCGCGAGATCGACCCGCCCGTCGAACCGCCGGTCGGGTCCGACGAGGGCGAGGTCGACGCCGGTGCCGGCGGAGGTCCCGTGGCCGACGGGGCACCGACGTCGCCAGGACTGCCCGACGCCGGGGGTCCTGCGTTGGCCCTGATCCTCGGTGGCGTCAGCGCGGTGCTATCGGGACTCGCGATGGCGCGTCGGCGCGGACGGGCCTGACCCCCCGTCGCTCGCGAGCGACGGGCCGCCGCGTCAGTCGTCGAGTGCGTCGAGCTGCTCCAGCGCCTCGCGGGCCCGGGCGCGACGGGCGTCGGGATCGTCCTCCCACCAGCGCGGGCCGCGTTCGCCGAGGCCGTGCTTCGCGAGCCCGACGCGGTGACGCGCGGCGGCCACGGCCTCGTCGTCGCCGTCCTTCTTCGCCACGCGGACTCCTGAACGTCCGCGGCCGAGGTGCGACGTGAGCGCCTCGACCACGTCGTCGGGCAGGCAGGGGTCGGTCCGGCGCCACCGCCGGCCCTTGACCACGAAGAAGTGGTCGTCCTCCACCGGTCCGTCACCCACGGCCGCGTCGTCTCAGTGCGGGACCTTGACCGCCACGACCGGCGCGTCGGCCTCGAGCAGGATGCGCTGGGACGTGCTGCCGAGCACCAGCTTGCCCACGGGGGAGCGGCGACGCTGACCGATGACCACGAGCGAGACGTCATCGGCCTTCGCGTGGTCGAGGATCGAGTCGGCGGCCCCGCCGGCGCCGCGGAAGTGCACGACCTCACCGGTCACGCCGTCCTCGGCCAGGCGCGACTCGAGCGCGTCGATCTGCTGCTCCTCGGAGATCGCCTCGTCGGTGTCGGCGCCGGGCGTGGCCACCACGACCACCCGCGAGCCGTCCCTCTTGGCCTGGGCCAGGGCCCACGCCAGCGCGGCCTCGCCCTCGGGGGTCGGGACGTATCCCGCCACGATCGTGCTCATGTCATCTCCTCGTCGTCGACGTCCCCCACCGTAGTCGCCGTGGCCACGCCGGTCGTGACGAAAGCCCACGGGCGTCCCACCGACGGGACCGGGAGGTAGCCCTGGTCGAGCTGGTTCGTCGCGAACCCGGCCTGCGCGAGTGCCTCGACGGGGTCGCGCGTCAGGTGGCAGCCCCCGAACAACCGCTGCTGCACGCCGTCGAGCCGACGTTGCCAGCGCGCGACGCCCGCGTCGGGAGCGAGCCCGTGCTCGACCAGGTGCAGGGCGCCGTCCGGGCGCAGCACGCGACGAGCCTCGGCCAGCACGGCGGCCGGGTCGTCGACGGTGCAGAGCGTGAACGCGACCAGGACCGCGTCGACCGACCCGGTCCCGACGTCGACCCGGGACCCGTCGAGCCCCACACGCCGGACCGCCGCCGAGCAGTCGGCACGCCGCCCGGAGGACAGCTCCCACGCCACGTCGGAGGGCTCGACGGCCAGCAGCTCGTCCACCGCCGGGGGCAGGAAGCGACAGCTGGTGCCCGAGCCGAAGCCGATCTCGAGCACACGGCCGCTCAACCCGCGGGCGACCCGCACGCGGACGTCGTCGAGCTGCGCGTCACCGCAGGCGCGGTCGACGATCCGTGGCACCACGTGCCGGTCCCACCAGCCCATGGGCCACCGTAGGCCGCCGAGGGAGTCAGGCGGGGCGGGGGCGCGCGAGCAGGGCGTCGACGCTCCAGCGTCCAGGCCCGACGAGCGCCAGCAGGAAGCCCGCGGCCGCCAGCACGATCACGAACTCGGCACCACCGTCGGCCACGAGGAACGCGTCACGGTGGGCGAACCAGGCCGCGCCCAGCATGGCCACGCCGAGCAGCGGTGCCACGACCGTGGTCAGTGCGCCGGCGACGAGCAGGACGCCGCCCGCCACCTCGAGCGTGGCCAGGAGCACGGCGGTGACGTCGGCCAGCGGCACGCCCATCTGAGCGAACCCGTCCTGCGTGCCACCGATGCCGGCCGACCACTTCTGCCAGCCGTGCACGACGAAGACGACGCCGACGACCACTCGCCCGAGGAGCAGGCCGGCGTCGCGGGCGACGGCGGGCCGGTGGTGGTCGAGCGTGCGAGCGAGGCCGGACGTGGCCCGGGTCGATGTGGACTGCGTGGACATGGGACCCCCGAGGTCGTGTGGACGGTACGAGAGGTGGGACGAACGGCCCGCCCCGACCGTTCCGGGGACCGGTGTGAGCCGGGTCGCGTCGAGGCCGGCGCTGGCCCCTGCGGAAGCGGTCACGACCACGGGCGCGGGGCCCTACGCTCGTCCCGTGGCCACGTACCTCTCCTTCCTGGCGTTCGCGGCGCTGCTCGCCGTCGCGCCGGGACCCGACACGTTCCTGACCCTGCGCGCAAGCGTCGTGGGCGGACGTCGGCGCGGGATGTACACGGCCGTCGGCATCACGGCCGCCGGTGCGGTCCAGGGACTCCTCGCCGCCATGGGACTGGGTGCGGTGCTCGCCGCCTCCGAGCCGGTGTTCCTCACGATCCGGTGGGCCGGGGTCGTCTACCTCACGTGGCTCGGGGTCACGGCCCTGCGCTCGGCCCTGCGCCGCGACGGGAGCGCCTGGGCCGTCGGCTCGGGTCGCGCCCAGGTGCGGCGTCGCACCGCCGTGCGCCAGGGCTTCGTCTGCAACATCACGAACCCCAAGGTGCTCGCCTTCAACCTTGCGGTGCTGCCGCAGTTCGTGGGCCGCGACCAGGGCGTGGCCGTGCTCGCTGCCTATGCGCTGACCCTCGTCGCGGTGGGCGCCGTGGTGCTGCTCGTGGTCGTGCACGGGGCGTCCGCCGCCGCGTCACGGATCGCCCGCCCGGGGTTCCGGCGCGGCATCGACGGCGGCACGGGCGTGGTCATGCTCGGCTTCGCGACCGCCCTGGCCGCCGAGTCCTGAGGCTCAGGCGCCCGACCAGCCGAAGGTCGTCGGACCGTCCTCGAGGGCGGCGGCCACGCGACCGCGCATGTCGGCGGTCATGTCCGGCAGGTCGTCGAGGTCGAACCAGCGCGCCTCGGTGTTCTCGTCGTCGGCGGGATGCGGCTCGCCCGAGACCCACCGCAGGCCGAAGGTGATGTCCGTGTACTGGGTCCGGTCGCCGTTGGCGTAGACGACGACGTCGGTGACCCCCACGCGCGCGACGCGCACCGGCTCCGCCACGACGCCGGCCTCCTCGAGGGTCTCCCGCACCGCGGCGTCGGCAGGCTCCTCGCCGGGGTCGATGATGCCGGTGACCGGTGTCCACGTGCCGTCGTCGGCCCGGCGGACGAGCAGGACCTCGTCGCCGCGCGTGGTCACCGCCGTGACGCCGGGGAGCCACAGCGGGTCGGTCCCGATCTTCTCGCGGAGGGCGAGGATGAAGTCCGGGGTGCTCATGGCACGAGGGTAGGCGGCACGACTCCGGCGGGGGCGCGGATGGAATGGTCCGCCGCCGTGGTCCGTTGACCATGACATGCGTGCCATGACCTATGCCCAGTACGGAGACAACGACGTCCTCGAGCTCACCGACCAGCCGACCCCCAAGGTCGGACCGGGTGAGCTGCTCGTGGAGGTGCGAGCGGCCTCCGTGAACCCCGTCGACTGGAAGCTCATGAGCGGTGGTCTCGACGCCCTCATGGACGTCCGGTTCCCCGTGGTCCCGGGCTGGGACGTCGCCGGTGTCGTGGCCCAGGTGGGCATCGACACGCCCGAGTTCTCCGTGGGCGACGAGGTCGTGGCCTACAACCGCAAGGACTACGTCCACGGCGGGACCTTCGCCGAGTACACGACGGTCCCGGTGCGTGCCGCCGCCCGCAAGCCGGTCGACGTGTCGTGGGAGGAGGCCGCGTCGCTCCCGCTCGCCGGCCTCACCGCCTTCCAGGCGCTCGAGCGGCTCGAGGTCGGCCCGGAGGACACGGTCCTCGTGCACGGCGCCGGCGGAGGCGTCGGCTCGTTCGCGGTGCAGCTGGCCGCGCGGGCCTTCCGCGCCCGGGTGATCGGCTCGGCGTCCAGCAGCCAGCACGACCGCATCCGCGACCTCGGTGGCGAGCCGGTCGAGTACGGCGACGGCCTGGTCGAGGCCGTGCGCGGGCTCGCCCCCGACGGCGTCTCCGTGGTGCTCGACCTCGTCGGCGGTGTCGTGGACCAGACCACGGCGCTGCTCGAGGAGGACGGCCGTCACGCCTCCATCGCCGACGACGCCGTGCTCGGTGCCGGTGGCGCCTGGTTGTGGGTGCGCCCCGACGCCGACGACCTGGGTCGGCTCGTCGGGCTGGTCGACGACGGCACGCTGCGCATCGAGGTGGAGGACACCTACCCCCTCGAGGAGCTTCCCGCGGCCTTCGCCCGCAGCCAGGAGGGTCACGTGCACGGCAAGCTCGCCGTGCGCGTCAGCACCGACTGACTCCGCTCGGCTCCTCCCGCGCGCCGGGTGGGCCCGCAGGCCCACGTCGGCTGAGCCGCTCGACCCTCGCGCCGTCACGACCGGGCGCGACACAGTGGACGCGACGACGAGAGGAGACACCGTGGAGCGCATCGCCGCACCTGCTCACCGCAGGTCCGAGATCGAGCGACGCCGACGCCAGGTGCGCCGCGTCGTCGCCACGGCCGCGCTCGAGGCCGCCCTCACCCATCCGGCGACGGCGGGACACCGTCGCCGGCCGACCGTGCTCTCCGGACACGGTCGTTCCTGAGGCCGCGTCGTCGCCCTCCTCCAGGGGGCGGCGACGCGTCCGGTCCGCGACGCCCGTCCGCATCGGGGGGACGGGCGTCGTGATGCGGATCGAAGCGTCCGTGGCTACCGTCGGGACCATGCCGTCCAGTGCCCCGCAGAAGAAGCCCAGCACCTCCGCCAAGGTCCTCTACCGGCCCGTCGGGCTCGTGAGCTCCATCCTCGGCGGCTTGTTCGCCAGCATGATCTTCAAGCAGGTCTGGAAGCGAGTGAGCCCCTCGACGGACGCCAGCGGCGACGTCCCCGGTCCGCTGCAGAGCGAGTACCCGTTCAAGGAGATCATGCTCGCCGCCGTGCTCCAGGGCGCGATCTACGCCGCCGTGAAGGCCGTCATCGACCGCCAGGGCGCGCGCACCTTCGAGAAGGTCACCGGGGAGTGGCCCGGCTCCTGAGTCCCGACCGACCCGCACGACGAGGCGCCACCCGCTCCACGGAGCAGGTGGCGCCTCGGTGCTGTCCGGGTGGGCGTCGGGGGCGTCAGCCCGCGAAGACCTCGACGAGCTTCGCGTCGAACGCGGGCAGGTCGTCGGGGTTGCGCGAGGTGACGAGGTCCCAGCCGTTCGCCGGGCAGTGCACGACCTCCGCGTCCTCCCACGTGCCGCCCGCGTTGCGGACGTCGGTGGTCAGCGACGGGAAGGACGTGAGCGTCTTGCCCGGCAGCACGCCGGCCTCGACGAGGATCCAGGGCGCGTGGCAGATCGCCGCGATCGGCTTGCCGGCGTCGACGAACGCCTTCACGAGCGCGACGGAGTCGGCGTCGGCACGGACCTTGTCGGCGTTCACGGTTCCACCGGGCAGCACGAGCGCGTCGTAGTCCGCCGCCGAGGCGTCGGCCACGGCCACGGTGGCCTCGAAGGTGGCGTCCTTGTCGACGTCACCGACCATCGACTGCACCGTCGCGGCCTCGGGTGCCACGTGCACCGGTGTTCCGCCGGCGTCGAGGACGGCCTGCCAGGGCTGCTCGAGCTCGGGCTTCTCCACGCCGATCTGGGCGGTGAGGAAGGCGACGGTCCTGCCGTTCAACGAGGTTTCGGACATGGTTGTCCTCCTGTTCGTGGGAGTCGACGTCTCAGGCGACGTCGTGGGTGCGGGGTCGGCGCTCGAGGATCTCGCGCCGCTCCGCCTCGCTCAGGCCGCCCCAGACGCCGTACGGCTCCTGGACGGCGAGCGCGTGCTCACGGCACTGCTCGATGACCGGGCAGCGGGCGCAGAGCGCCTTCGCCGCCTCCTCGCGTCGGGCCTTCGGCGTGCCGCGCTCGGCCTCGGGGGAGAAGAACCCCTCCGGGTCGACGTCGCGGCAGAGGCCGTCGTACTGCCACTCGTACGTCTCCTGCAGTGGCATGGGGAGTCTTTTGATGCTGACCATGATCGTGCCCCCTCTCGGCGGACGTCGGAAGCTCCGACCTGTCTCACCTCGATGGGCCCGAAGCGGTGTGCTCCACCTCGAACGCAACTTCTTCACAACCTATCCAGGTGGCTCCCCGAATGGCAACCCTGCGCAAGAGGCCTACAGTGGCAGCAAGGCCCGATGCGGCCGGGAGGTGACGTGGTGAAGGACTCGCCGGGACGTCCCGACGAACCGCGCCCGACGGCCGGCGAGTGGGTCGACGTCGCTCACGCCGGAGGCGACCTCACGTGGGGCGTCGGAGCCGTGTCGTCGCGTCTGGGCGTCGCTGCCTCCACGCTCCGCACGTGGGAGCGCCGCTACGGGATCGGTCCCAGCCATCGCACCCACGGTGGTCACCGTCGCTACACCGAGCGCGACATCAGTCGGGTCGAGCTGGTGCGACGCATGGTGGCCCGCGGTGTCTCCGCCCAGGACGCGGCCCGCGTGGCGCGCCACCTCGACCGCGACGACCTGTCGTCGGCCCTGCGGGGCGAGACGCCCAGCGAGACCGACCTGGCGACCGACGACCTGCTCGACTCGCTGCTGGCTGCCGCCACGGCGGCGGACGAGCAGCGGCTCCACGACCTGCTGCTCGCCATGCTGGCCGGCACCCCGGTGCTGGAGGTCTGGCGTGACGTGCTCTCGCCGACCCTCTGCCGGCTGACCCACGAGGTGTCCCGCGGTGCGGTCACGGCGGAGTCCCAGACCCTCGCCCGGAAGGCCGTGCTCGAGCACCTGCACGACGTCCGTGGCACCCAGGACGCCCGGCGTCGCAACGGCGTCAAGGCGCAGGTGCTGCTCGCGACCTTCGTCGACGAGGCGAAGGCGCTGCCGTTCGTCGCGTGGGGGGCGGCGCTCGCCCAGGCCGACATCGGCCTGCGGATCGTCGGCCCCGACGTCGACCTGCGCGAGGTGCTCGACCTCGCCACGCACCTGTCGCCCTCCGTCGTGGTCACGTGGGGCGCCCCCGCGGAGTCCGCGTCGCTCGTCCGTCGTCACCTCGACGCCGGCCAGTCCGGCTCGTTCATCCGGGCCTCCGGCGCCTGGCCCGACGAGATGAGCATCCGGTTCGGCCTGGAGGCCCCCGAGATCCCCACCGACGTCCACGGTGCGGTCCGGCAGGTCCTCGACCGCGTCCGCTGACGGTCGGTCCGGCACTACCGGCGGGTAACCTGAGGTCATGACCAGTGCCGCCGTCACCACCCGCATCGAGGGCCACCTCGCCTACGTGAGCCTCAACCGGCCCGAGAAGCTCAACGGGGTCGACTTCGAGGTGCTCGACGGGCTGCTCGAGGCCGCGGCCGAGCTGCGCCGCGACCGCGACGTCCGCGCGGTCGTGCTCCAGGGCGAGGGCAGCTCCTTCTGTGCCGGACTCGACTTCGCGACGGTCAGCCCGCAGAAGAAGAAGGTCGCCGCGTTCTTCCTCACGCCTCCGTGGCGGGCGACGAACGGGTTCCAGCAGGCGCTCTGGGCCTGGCGGGAGCTCCCCGTGCCGGTCATCGCCGTGACGCGCGGCCACGTGTTCGGGGCGGGGATCCAGCTGGCCCTCGCAGCCGACTTCCGGTTCACGACGCCCGACGCGCAGTGGTCGGTGCTGGAGGCCAAGTGGGGTCTGGTGCCCGACATGAGCGGCACGGTCCCCCTCGTCGAGCTGGTGGGCGCCGACGTCGCCAAGCGGCTCGCCATGACGGGCGAGGTCGTGAGCGGGTCGGAGGCGGTCGAGATCGGCCTGGCGTCCGGCGTGGCCGACGACCCGCTGAAGCCGGCGCTCGAGCTGGTCGACGCGATCGTCGCCCGCTCGCCCGACTCGGTCGCCGCGACCAAGAAGCTGCTCAACGGTGTGCGGCTCGGCGGTCTGCGGTCGGCGTTCCGGCGTGAGCGGGTCTACCAGCTGCGGATGTTCCGCTCGCCCAACACGGCCATCGCTCGCCGTGCCGGCATGAAGCGCGAGACCCCCGAGTTCGGCCCCCGCACGTTTGACTGAACCCGAGCGAGCGCAGCGAGCGAGCGGTTCAGTCAGATCGAGTGGTCCACCGGCGGAGCCGGTCCAGCTGTATCGAGATCCAGCAAGCGTCCAGACTCAGCCATGCCCGCGCGCAGAGCCTGAACGGTTCAGTCATGTGGAGCCGTCGCAACCAGGGCACAGCTGCGGCGGAGATCGAGATCCGGCGAGCGTCCAGACCCGGCTGACCACACGTCAGCACCGCCGAGCCGTTGCCGAGTGGTCTCGATACGCGCCGACGAGCTCGCTGGCGCTCGCCGTCGGCGCTACTCGACCAGCGGGTGGCGTCGGCGCCGGTCGGGCCGCTGGCTGCCGTTGTTAGGCTGACGCGCGTGACGGACGAGAAGCGCAAGAAGGTCGCCGACCAGTACGACCGCGGCTACGACTACACGACGTACTGGGACAACCGCGACTACGAGCACGCTGCCGAGGAGGCCGCGATCCGACGCCTGCTCGACGGCCGGCACTTCGGTCGCGCGGCCGACGTGGGCGGCGGCTTCGGCCGGCTCTGCCTGCTGCTGCGCGAGTACGCCGACCACGTGACGCTGGCCGAGCCGAGCCGCACCCAGCTGGAGGCCGCCGAGCGCGTCCTCGCCGGCACCGACATCGCCCAGGTGCAGATGCAGGCCGACGACCTGCAGTTCGACGACGCCTCGCTCGACCTGCTGACGATGGTGCGGGTCATGCACCACATCCCCGAGCCGTCGACGGAGTTCGGCGAGATCGCGCGCGTGCTCAAGCCCGGCGCGACGGCGCTGATCGAGGTCGCGAACTACGGCCACTTCCTGAACCGGCGCCGGTTCAAGAAGCAGGGCACGCCGCTGCCGAAGGAGCCGGTGAGCATCCGCACGGCCACGGCGGACGAGCCCGATGCGATCGCCTTCGTCAACCACAACGTCGACACCGTGGTCGCCCAGCTGTCCGACGTCGGCCTCGGTCTCGAGCGCAAGCTGTCGGTCTCGAACCTGCGCAGCGAGAAGCTCAAGAAGGCTCTCCCCACGCGGCTGCTCGTGTCGGTCGAGAAGGCGCTGCAGGAGCGGCTCGCCGCCAACGACTTCGGCCCCAGCATCTTCCTGGAGCTGCGCCGCCGCTGAGCGGCACCACCCGACGCGCACGACGACGGGCCGGTCCTTCCTCGGAAGGACCGGCCCGTGGTGCGTCTCGGTGAGGTGTCAGCGGCGCTTGACCCAGGCGGCGCGAGCCGCGACCGCGGTGTCGGGGTAGTCGGCGAAGACCCCGTCCACGTCGGCCTCGAAGTAGCGGCGCAGCTCGGTGGCCACGTCGCCACGGGCATTGGGGTCGGACCCGATGCGCAGGTCCGTCGGCAGGAACCGGTTCTCGTCGCGGATCGTGTAGACGGCCACCTTGAGGCCGGCGCGGTGCGCGTCGTCCACGAGCGACGTCGCCTCGGTGTGGGCGCCGGACGCGTCGCGGGGGATGACCTGGCTCTTCTCCGGGCCGATCCACCGGGCGTAGCGGGCCACGTCGCGCAGGCCCTCGGGCGTCAGGAGGTCCGCGTAGGTGGTGCTCCTGCCCTGAGCGACCAGGTCGTACGGGGCGCCGGACCCCGACGTGAGCTGCACCAGGGGGACCCTCGTCCAGCGAGCCAGCTCGCGGAGGTTCGACGTCTCGAACGACTGGATGACGACCGGCGCGTTGCGGCGGTCCCACCCGGCCTGGCGCAGCGACCGCACGAGCGGCTTGGACAGGTCGAGGCCGATGGACCGGAAGTACGTGGGGTGCTTGGTCTCCGGCGCCACCGAGATGGTGCGGCGTCCGCGGCTCTCGCGCCGGGCCAGCTCGATCACCTCGTCGAACGTGGGGACCTCGTAGCGGCCGTCGTAGACCGTGTTGCCAGGACGGACCTGGGGCAGGCGCTCGATGGCGCGCAGCGTCTTCAGCTCGGCCAGCGTGAAGTCCTCGGTGAACCAGCCGGTCACGTCCACGCCGTCGATGACCTTCGTGGTGCGCCGGTCCGCGAACTCCGGGTGCGAGGCGACGTCGGTGGTGCCGCTGATCTCGTTCTCGTGGCGGGCCACGAGCACGCCGTCCTTCGTGCTGACGAGGTCGGGCTCGATGACGTCGGCGCCCTGACGGATGGCCAGCTCGTAGGCGGCGAGGGTGTGCTCGGGCCGGTAGCCCGAGGCACCGCGGTGCGCGAACACCGTGATGCTGCGGGTGGGCTTCTTCGGTCCCTGCGTGGTGGTCGGCTTGTCGACGACCGGAGCGGAGGGTGCGGCGACGGCCACGCTCGGCGTGGCGATGATGCCGGCTGCGGCGATGCCGATGGCGAGGAGCTTCATGACTCCAGGGCAACCGCTGCGGGTGAACGCCGGGCGACGTGCGTCCGCCGGGCGCGTGACGGTCAGAGGGCGTCGAGGCGGCGCAGCACGTCGCGCACGTGCCCGAGGGCGTTCTTCTCGGCCAGGCCCGTCGTGTCGTCGAAGTACAGCCCGTCGCCGATCAGCTGGATGGTGCGGGCGAGCGACTCGTCGCCCAGGTGCTCGCGCAGGACGACGAACCAGCCCTCGCGCAGGTCGGCCAGCGCGTCGGAGGCGCGTGCGTCGTTCTCCTGGGCGATGCGTCCGGCTGCGATGAGGGCGCGGTCGAAGTCGCTGCCGGAGTCGACCGAGGTCTCGAGGTAGTAGTCGACCGGACCCTTCGGAGCACGGCTCATGGCGTCGGCGTCGCGGGCTCCCTGCTCGCGCAGGCGGGTCAGCATGCCGTCGACCAGCTCGTCCTTGCTGTGGAAGTGGTAGAGCAGCCCGCCCTTGGACACCTCGGCGAGCGCGGCGACGGCGTCGAGGGTGGCTGCGCGGCTGCCCTGCGTGACCAGGAGCGTCTCGAAGGCGTCGAGCACGCGGTCACGGGTGGAGCGTTCGGCCGACGGCATGGCGCGAGCCTACCTGCGGCGGTGCGACGAGGATCACCGCCGCACAGCAGCGCAGGGGGTGGTGACTGTACCGGCTGGACGGTATAGTGGTGCTCGGCCCGGACGACTGTCCGGGCCGTTCGCCGTCCGCCGGAAGGAGGCCCGCCATGACCACCATCGATCCCCGCTTGAGCTCATCTGCCCCGTCATCTGCAGCACTGCCCGAGGTGCCCCCCGTCCGTGCGGGCCTGCGCGAGTGGTGCGCCCTCGCCGTCCTGATGATCCCGGTGCTCCTCGTCTCGGTCGACAACACCGTTCTCAGCTTCGCGCTCCCCTCCATCAGCACCGAGCTGCGCCCGACCGGCAACCAGCTGCTGTGGATCGTCGACGTCTACGCACTGATGCTCGCCGGTCTGCTCATCGCGATGGGCAGCATCGGCGACCGCGTGGGCCGGCGCCGTCTGCTGGTCATCGGTGCGGTGGGCTTCGGTGCGGCCTCGCTCGTCGCGGCGTACGCGAGCAGCGCCGAGACGCTGCTCGTCGCCCGTGCCCTGCTGGGCTTCTTCGGCGCCACGCTCATGCCGTCGACGCTGTCGCTGATCCGCAACGTCTTCCACCACGCGCAGGACCGACGCCTGGCCATCGCCGCCTGGGCCGCCATGTTCTCCGGTGGCGCCGCCCTGGGCCCGGTGCTCGGCGGGTACCTGCTCGAGCACTTCTGGTGGGGCTCGGTCTTCCTCATCAACGTGCCGCTCATCGTGCTGCTCGTCCCGCTGGCCCTGTGGCTCGTGCCGGAGTCCAAGGACCCGAGCCCCGGCCCGCTCGACCCGACCTCGATCGTGCTCGCGGTCGTGGCGATGCTGCCCGTCGTCTACGGGATCAAGCACCTCGCCAAGGCCGGCGTCGACGACGTGACGCTCGGCTCGTTCGCCTTGGGCATCGCTGCCGGCGCGCTGTTCGTGCGTCGCCAGCAGCGCAGCGCCTCGCCCATGCTCGACCTGTCGCTGTTCCGCAACCGGGTCTTCAGCGGTGCGCTCGCGGCCAACCTGCTCAGCCTGATGGGCCTGACCGGGTTCCTGTTCTTCGCCGCGCAGCTGCTGCAGCTGGTGCTGGGCATGTCGCCCATGGACTCGGCCATGGTGCTCCTCCCGGGTCTCGTCGTGACGATGGCCGCCGGCTTCCTGGCCGTGCGTCTCGTGCGCCGCTTCCCCGTGCGGGTCCTCGTGAGCCTCAGCTTCGTGGCGTCCTCGGCCGGCTACGCCGTGGCGGCCTTCACCGGCCACCCGACCGTCGCGACCGTGCTCGTCGCCTTCGTGGTGATGGGGGTGGGCATCGGCCTGGCCGAGACGCTCACCAACGACCTCGTGCTCGCGGCGGTGCCCCCGCACAAGGCGGGGTCGGCGTCGGCGATCTCCGAGACCGCCTACGAGATCGGCGCCGTGCTGGGCACCGCCGTGCTGGGCAGCATCCTCACGGCCACCTACCGCGCCGAGCTGACCGTGCCGGCCATGCTGCAGCACGGCGAGCGCGACCACGCCTTCGAGACGCTCGGCAGCACGCTCACCATGGCCGAGCGCTACCCCAACGAGATGGGGGCGGCGCTCGCCGAGTCGGCACGGGCTGCCTTCGACCTCGGGGTCCAGCGCACGTCGGGGCTCGCGATCGGCATCGCCCTGCTCGCGGCGCTGGTCTCGTGGCGCACGCTCAAGCACGCGCCGGCGGTCGAGGGCGTCCAGCACTGATCCGTGCCAGCATGTCCGCATGGGGCGGTCGGCCGGGGCGGTGCTGGTGGGCGTGCTTCTCGTCGGGTCATGCGGCGGCGGAGGCGAGGACGACCTCGCGGCACTCGAGCGGCAGGTCGCTGTGGCGGACCGCGCCATGGAGGCGGTGGGGACGAGCCTGCTGCAGGAGCCTGGTGGTCGCACCACCGGACCCGGGAGAGGCACCTACGGTGAGTGCCTTCCGCCGTCGCGGCAGGTCGACTACGGCGCCAGGGTGACCTTCCGCTCGCTCGGCGTGTCCGACGGGGAGGCCGAGGAGATCGCCGAGCGGGTGCTCGAGGACCTGGGCTGGACGGTCGAGCTGGGACCGGGCGACGGGTTCCGAGCCGACCGCGGACCGATGGTCGCCTACCTGAACGTCGAAGGCCTCGGAGCCAGGTTCTCGGTCGACACCGAGTGCGTGGACGTGCCGGATCGTGCTGCTGTCCTCGAGCGGCCCGAGACGACGTTCGGCCTCGACTGACGGGCACGCGCCGACGGTCCGTGCCAGCATGACGAGATGATCCGATACCTCGCGGTCCTCGTGCTGTCGGTGGCGGCCGCGGTCGGGTGGGTTCTCGCACTCGGGACGTCAGCGCTGTGGTGGTGGGCCGCGGCCCCGCTCACGGTGCTGGCGGTGACGGGGCTGCACGACCTGCTGCAGCGTCGGCACAGCATCCTGCGCAACTACCCGGTGCTCGGGCACGCGCGCTTCGCGATGGAGCGGCTGCGGCCCGAGATCCAGCAGTACTTCATCGAGTCCAACACCGGTGGCACGCCCTTCGACCGCGAGACCCGCGACCTCGTCTACGACCGGGCCAAGGGCAACCACGGCGAGGAGCCCTTCGGCACCGAGCGCGACGTGAACGCCGTGGGCTACGAGTTCGTGGCCCACTCCATGCGCGCGCGCTCCAAGCCCGACGTCCGCCCGACCGTGCGGCTCGGTGGGCCGGAGTGCACGCAGCCCTACGACATCGCCCTGCTGAACGTGTCGGCGATGAGCTTCGGGTCGCTGTCGGGCAACGCGATCGAGGCGCTCAACGGCGGCGCGGCGCTGGGCGGCTTCGCCCACGACACCGGTGAGGGCTCCATCTCCCGGTACCACCGCAGGCGCGGCGGCGACCTCATCTGGGAGATCGGCTCGGGCTACTTCGGGTGCCGGACCGAGGACGGTGGCTTCGATCCCGAGAAGTTCGCCGAACGGGCGGTCGACCGGCAGGTGAAGGCGATCTCGATCAAGGTGTCGCAGGGCGCCAAGCCGGGCTTGGGCGGTCTGCTGCCCGGCGCGAAGGTGAACGACGAGATCGCCGAGGCGCGAGGCGTCGCGATCGGCACGACGGTGGTCTCCCCGCCCACGCACCGTGCGTTCGACACGCCCCTCGGGCTGGTCGACTTCGTGTCCGACCTGCGCCGGCTCAGCGGCGGCAAGCCGGTGGGGTTCAAGCTGTGCATCGGCTCGCGGCGGGAGTTCCTCGCCGTCTGCAAGGCGATGGTCGAGCGCGGGAGCACGCCCGACTTCATCATCGTCGACGGGTCCGAGGGCGGGACGGGGGCCGGGCCGGTGGAGTTCGAGGACCACGTAGGCATGCCGCTCACCGAAGGCCTCATGTTCGTGCACAACGCCCTGGTCGGGACCGGGCTGCGCGACCGGGTCAAGATCGGCGCGAGCGGCAAGGTCGCGACCGGGATCGACATCGTGAAGCGGATCTGCCAGGGCGCGGACTTCACGCTGGCGGCCCGCGCCATGATGTTCGCCGTCGGGTGCATCCAGGCCCAGACCTGCCACACCAACACCTGCCCGGTGGGCGTCGCGACGCAGGACCCGTGGCGCGCTCGGGCCCTCGTGGTCGACGACAAGGTGCACCGGGTGCGCGACTTCCAGGCCAACACGGTCAACAGCGCACAGCAGATCGTCGCGTCGATGGGGCTGGACTCCTTCGACGACCTCACCCCGCGCAAGCTGTTCCGGCGCGTCGACCCGCAGGTGACCCAGACCTACGCCGAGCTCTTCGAGTGGCTCGAGCCCGGTGCCCTGCTCGCCACGCCGCCGGAGGGCTGGGTGAGGGACTGGACCACGGCCTCGCCGGAGACGTTCGAGCCGAAGCTCTAGCGCCGCCGCCGGATCGCCGTTCAGCCCACGACGTCGACGAGGAGGTCGTGGAGCAGACGTCGTGCCGGGTGGTCGGTGGTGGCGCGCCGCCAGACGAGCTGGACGCGTCGCTCGGGCACCGGGTCGACGACGGGCACCGTGACGACCTCCGGGGGCAGGGGCCCGCGACCCATCCGTGGGACGAGGGCGACGGCCACGCCCGCAGCGGCGAGCGCGAGGTGCGAGGCGTACTCGTGGTCGATGTAGCGCAGCTCGGGCCGCAGCGCGTGATCGGCGAACATGGCCACGAGCCAGTCGTGGCAGATGCTGCCGGCAGGCGTGCACACCCACTGCTCCTGCACCAGGTCGCGCGGGGTCACCGACGTCCGGGTGGCGAGCGGGTGGTCGCGGTGGACCACGAGGTCGGCCCGGTCGGTGAGGAGGGGCGCCGCGTCGACGCCCGGGGGGATCTCGAGGTGGACGGACTCCCAGTCGTGCACGAGCCCGGCGTCGGCGGTGCCCCGTGCCACCTGGAGCACGACGTCGCGCGGGTCCGCCTCGACCACCGTGACCCGCAGCTCCGGCGCCTCGACGGCCAGGCGGGCGAGCAGGGGTGCCACGAGCCCGCGGTTCGCCGTCGCGAACGTGGCCAGGTGGAACGGACCCTGGGGACGGCTGCCGTCGCGCCCGAGGTTCGACAGCGACTCCAGCTCGTCCAGCACCGCCGACCCACGCTCGGCGAGCAGTCGGCCGACGTCGGTGAGCACGACGCCGCGTCCCACCCGCTCCAGCAGGGGGCGGCCCTGCTGCCGCTCCAGGCGCTTGACCTGCTGGGAGACCGCCGACGGCGTGTAGCCCAGGGCGTGGGCCGCGGCCACGACGCTGCCGTGCTGGTGCACGGCGAGCAGGGAGCGGAGGGCACTCAGGTCGATCATGCAGAAACCGTACATGGAATCGTGAAGAAAGCATCGCTGGACGTTCACGGTCCTGGCCACCAGACTGGCGCGGTGACCCGTCGTGACAGCCTCCTCGCCGTGCTCGTCGCCGTCCTGTGGGGCGGCAACTTCGTGGCCATCCACCTCGGGCTGGAGGACGTGCCGCCGTTCCTGTTCCTGGCGATCCGGTTCGTGCTCGTGGCGGTCCCGCTCGTGTTCCTCGTCCCGCGGCCGAAGGCGTCGTGGCAGGCCGTCGTCGCCGTGGGCGCGTTCATGAGCCTCGGCCAGTTCGGCCTGCTGTACCTCGCGCTGTCGATCGGGATGCCGGCCGGCCTGGCCTCGCTCGTGCTGCAGGCCCAGGTGGTGCTGACGATGCTGTTCGCGGCGCTCGCCCTGGGGGAGCGGGCCACGCGCCGCCAGGGCGTCGGAGCCGTCGTGGGCACGGCCGGCCTGGCCGTGGTGGCCGTCGGCTTCGGGGCCGACGCGTCGATCGTGCCGCTCCTGGTGACGGTGGCCGCCGCTGCGTCGTGGGCGGTCGGCAACGTGGTGGCCCGCGCGGCCAAGGTGGAGTCGGGACTGTCGCTGGTCGTGTGGTCGGCGCTCGTGGTCCCACTGCCGTGCCTGGCGGTCTCGTGGGTCGTCGACGGCCCCGACGTCATGGTCGAGGCGCTGGCCGGGTTCGGCTGGACGGCGCTGCTGAGCACCCTCTACACCGTGGTCGGCGCGTCGCTCGTGGGCTACACGATCTTCAACGGCCTCATGGCGAAGCACCCCGCGTCGTCGGTGGTGCCGTACATCCTGCTCGTGCCCCCGGTCGGGATGCTCAGCGCCTGGCTCGTGCTGGGGGAGGTCCCGAACCTGCTCGAGGCGGTGGGCGCCCTCGTCATGCTGGTGGGCGTGACGGTCGCGGTCACGTCGAGCCGGCGACCCGCCGTGGTGGTGGCGACGCCCTCCTGACTGCCCCCTCCTGGCTGCCCCCTTGACTGCCCCCCTTGACTGCCCCCCTTGACTGCTCCGTCGCAGACGGGCGTCAGCCGAGCAGCGCCGCTCGCGCCATCCGTGCGAGCAGGACCCGCAGGTCGGCCTCGGCGATGCGCGCGCTGTGCGGGGTGGAGTTGAGCAGGCCGAACGTGGCCTGCACGGCGGCGCGGGCGGCGGTGCGGGTGAGGTCGTCGCGCAGCGTGCGCACGACGTCGACCCACACGTCGACGTAGGCCAGCTGCAGGGCCCGCACCTCGGCGCGGGCGTCGGCGTCGAGGGACGACCACTCGCGTTCCTGCACCACGATGTAGGCGGGGTGGGTGACGGCGAAGTCGATGTGCCAGTCGATGAGAGCGTCGAGCCGACCCGGTCCGTCGGGTGCGGCGGACACGCGTGCCCGACCGGTCTCCAGCAGCTCCGTGCTGATGTCGACCAGTGCCTGGGCGAGCACCGACTCCTTGCTGCGGAAGTGCTTGTAGATGGCCGGGCCCGAGATCCCCGACGCCGCGCCGACGTCGCCGACGCTGACGCCGTGGAAGCCGCGGTCGGCGAACAGCTCGACCGCGCTGCGGGCGATCTCGCGACGGCGGTCGGACATGGCACGACCGTACCGCATCTGGTTAATGGGTGTTAACCTCAGGCGCATGAGCACCGGCTCCCCCTCCACGCTGCGCGACCTCGTCGACGAGCTGCACGAGCGCACCGCCCGCGTCCGCCGCGGCGGCAGCGACGCCTCGCGCGAGCGGCACGTCGCCCGCGGCAAGCTCCTTCCGCGCGACCGGGTCGACCGTCTGCTCGACCCGGGCTCGCCGTTCCTCGAGATCGCGCCCCTGGCGGCCTACGGGATGTACGGGGGCGACGGGCCTGGGGCTGCGGACGAGTACGCCGTGCCGAGCGCGTCGATCATCACCGGCATCGGCCGCGTGGCCGGCCGTGACGTGATGGTGGTGGCCAACGACGCCACCGTGAAGGGCGGCACCTACTACCCGCTCACGGTCAAGAAGCACCTGCGCGCCCAGACCGTGGCGCTGCAGAACCGGCTGCCCTGCGTCTACCTCGTCGACTCCGGGGGCGCCTTCCTGCCGATGCAGGACGAGGTGTTCCCCGACCGCGACCACTTCGGCCGCATCTTCTTCAACCAGGCGCAGCTGTCGGCGCGCGGCATCGCGCAGCTGGCGGCCGTCATGGGCTCGTGCACGGCCGGCGGTGCGTACGTGCCGGCGATGAGCGACGAGTCGGTCATCGTCAAGGAGCAGGGCACGATCTTCCTCGGCGGGCCCCCGCTCGTGAAGGCCGCGACGGGCGAGGTCGTGACGGCCGAGGACCTCGGTGGCGGCGACGTGCACGCCCGCACGTCCGGCGTCGTGGACCACCTGGCCGACGACGACGCTCACGCCCTCGACATCGTCCGCTCCATCGTCGGCACCCTGGGTCCGGCCCGCACCCACCTGGAGCCGCAGCCGGCGCTGCCGCCGCGCGAGGACCCCGAGACGTTGCTCGACGTCGTGCCCGTCGACGGCCGCACGCCCTACGACGTGCGCGAGGTGATTCGCCGCGTCGTCGACGACTCGCGCCTGCACGAGTTCAAGCCCCTCTACGGCGACACGCTCGTGTGCGGGTTCGCCCACGTGGAGGGCTATCCCGTCGCCATCGTCGCGAACAACGGCATCCTGTTCAGCGAGTCGGCCCTCAAGGGTGCCCACTTCGTGGAGCTGGCCAACCAGCGCGGCATCCCGCTGCTGTTCCTGCAGAACATCACCGGCTTCATGGTCGGCCGCGAGTACGAGAACGGCGGCATCGCCAAGGACGGCGCGAAGCTCGTCACCGCCGTCGCGTCCAGCGTCGTGCCGAAGCTGACGGTGATCATCGGTGGCTCGTTCGGCGCGGGCAACTACGGCATGTGCGGCCGGGCTTACGACCCCCGCTTCCTCTGGACCTGGCCCAACGCGCGCATCTCGGTGATGGGCGGCGAGCAGGCCGCATCGGTGCTCGCAACCGTGCGACGCTCTGCCATCGAGGAGGGGGGCATCGAGGGGAAGGGCGGCGCCTGGTCCGCCGAGGACGAGGAGGCGTTCAAGGCGCCGATCCGCGACCAGTACGAGGCGCAGGGCAACCCCTACTACGCCACCGCGCGCCTGTGGGACGACGGCATCCTCGACCCGCGCGAGACCCGCCGCGTGCTCGGGCTCGCCCTCCAGACCTGCGCGAACGCGCCCGTGCCGTCGTTCGCCGACCGACCCGATCTCGACGGTGGAGCCCCCGGCTTCGGCGTCTTCCGGATGTGAGCCGATCATGACCGAGATCCAGACCGTCCTCGTGGCCAACCGCGGCGAGATCGCCCGCCGCGTGGTCCGTGCGTGCCGGACCGCCGGCCTGCGCAGCGTCGCCGTCTTCACCGACCTCGACGCGCACGCGCTCCACGTCGAGGAGGCCGACGAGGCCGTGCGCATCGACTCCTACCTCGACGTCGACGAGGTCGTGGCCGCTGCCGTGTCCTCCGGTGCCGACGCCGTGCACCCCGGCTACGGCTTCCTGTCCGAGAACGCCGCCTTCGCGCGTGCCGTGGAGGCCGCCGGGCTCGTGTTCGTGGGTCCGTCGGCCGACGTCATCGAGCTGATGGGTCGCAAGGACCGGGCCCGCGAGGTCGCCGAGCGAGCCGGCGTTCCGGTGACCCCGAGGTACGAGACCGACGACGTCCCCGCCGACGCCTACCCGGTGCTCGTGAAGGCCGCGGCCGGCGGGGGCGGCAAGGGCATGCACGTGGTGCGCCGCCCCGAGGACCTCGCCGACGCCGTGGCCACCGCGCGTCGGGAGGCGGCGTCGTCGTTCGGCGACGACACCCTGCTCGTCGAGGCGTACGTCGAGGGCGGCCGCCACGTGGAGGTGCAGGTCTTCGGCGACGACCACGGCACCGTCGTGCACCTCTTCGAGCGCGACTGCTCCGCGCAGCGTCGCCACCAGAAGGTCGTCGAGGAGGCGCCCGCGCCCGGTCTCGACCCCGCGCTGCGTGCGCTGCTGCACGACTCGTCCGTGGCGCTGTGCCGCGAGGTCGGGTACACCGGGGCGGGGACGGTCGAGTTCCTCGTCGCGAACGGCCCCGACGGCAGCCAGGTGGGGTACTTCCTCGAGATGAACACGCGCCTGCAGGTGGAGCACCCCGTGACCGAGCAGGTGACGGGCCTCGACCTCGTGCAGTGGCAGCTCGACGTCGCGGCGGGCCTGCCGCTGCCCCTCGCGCAGGACGAGATCACGTGCACCGGCCACGCCGTGGAGGTGCGCGTGTACGCCGAGGACCCGTACACCGGGTTCCTCCCGCAGGCCGGGCACGTGCTCGACGCGCGCTGGGGCTCTGTCGATCTGCCGCCCACGGCCCGGCACCCCCGCCGGGCCGAGGTGCACGCCTCGATCGAGGGGGAGGCGGTCGTCTCGTCGGCGTACGACCCGATGCTGGCCAAGCTCGTCGCCCACGGGCCCGACCGCGACGCCGCGGTCGACGCACTGCTCGACGTGGTCGACTCCTCGGCGGTGGAGGGCATCGACACGAACCTCGGCTGGGTGCGGCGGCTCGTCGACTCGCCGGAGTTCCGCGCCGGCGAGGTGCACACCGGCTGGCTCGACGCCTACGAGGGCCCGCTGCTGGAGCGGCCGTCGGTCGCGCCCGAGGCGCTGCGATCCGCGGCGCTGCTGCTCGGCGAGGCCGACGACGAGTCGCCGTTCGGTCGCGGCGACGGCTGGCGCTCGGCCGGTCCCCCCGTGCCGCTGACGGTGCACGTCGCCGAGCCCGACGGCACGACGCACGACGTCGTCGACGATTCCGGTCTCGCGCATGCCGACGCGACCGCGCGGGGGCGCCGCGTCTGGTCCACCTGGCAGGGGCAGACGTGGGTGCTCGAGGCCGCCGACGCCATGCGTCGCTCGTCGGTGGCGGCCGCCGGCACCGCCGACGTCGTGTCGCCCATGCCTGGTGCGGTCGTGGCGCTCGACGTCGCGGTCGGCGACGCGGTGACGGCGGGTCAGCGGCTCGGCGCCGTGGAGGCCATGAAGATGGAGCTCGCGCTCGTCGCCCCGCACGACGGCACCGTCACGCACGTGGGAGCAGTGGTCGGCGACCAGGTGGCGATGGGCCACGTCGTGGTGCACGTGGAGCCCGCGGCGGGCGACGCATGACCCTCCCCGCATCCTCTGCCGCCCAGGGCCCGGCGTCCCTGCCGATGGTCGTCCCCGACGACGGCCTCCCCGACCGCGTGACGATCTACGAGGTCGGCCCTCGTGACGGCCTCCAGAACGAGAAGGCCGTGGTCCCGCTCGAGGTGAAGGCCGCGTTCGTGCGTCGCCTCGTCGCTGCCGGGCTGCCCGTCGTCGAGGCCACCAGCTTCGTCCATCCACGGTGGGTGCCGCAGCTGGCCGACGCCGCCGACCTGGTCGAGGCCCTGCGAGAAGGGCCGCGGTTCGAGCACCCGGTGCTCGTGCCCAACGAGCGCGGCCTCGACCGAGCGCTGGAGGCCGGGTGCAGCCACGTGGCCGTGTTCGCCAGTGCCACCGAGACCTTCGCGGCCAAGAACCTCAACAGCGACCTCGACGCCCAGATGGCGATGTTCGAGCCCGTCGTGCGGCGTGCCCGCGAGGCCGGCGCCGACGTCCGTGCCTACGTGTCGATGTGCTTCGGCGACCCCTGGGAGGGTCCGGTCGACCCCGACGTGGTCGTCCGCGTGGGCTGCGACCTGCTCGAGCTGGGTGCGGTGCAGCTGTCGCTCGGCGACACGATCGGCGTCGCGACCGCCGGCCAGGTGGGCGACCTCGTGCGTCGGTTCGGGGCGGCCGGCGTGGGGCCCGAGCGGCTGGCCCTGCACTTCCACGACACCTACGGCCAAGCCCTCGCCAACGTCCACGCCGGGCTGCAGGCCGGCGTCACGACCTTCGACGCCTCGGCCGGTGGCCTGGGCGGGTGCCCGTACGCGCAGAGCGCGACCGGCAACCTGGCCACCGAGGACCTGGTGTGGTTCCTGACCGGTCTCGGCATCGAGCACGGCGTCGACCTCGACGCGCTCGTGGCCACCAGCTCCTGGATGGCCGAGCAGCTGGGCAAGCCCCCGGCCAGCGCCGTGGTCCGCGCCCTGTCCTGAGCCGTGCGGCCTTGCGGCCGGGCTGCGGGCGTCGGGGGCGGTGACAGGATGGAGCCATGACGTCGGCGGTGGTGGTGGGCAGTGGACCCAACGGGCTGGCGGGCGCCGTGCGCCTGGCGCAGGAGGGTCTCGACGTGACCGTCCTCGAGGCCGCCGACCGCGTCGGCGGTGGGACGCGCACCAGCGAGCTGACCGTGCCCGGGGTGCTGCACGACGAGTGCTCGGCGTTCCACCCGATGGGCGTCGCCTCGCCCTACCTCGCGTCCCTCGAGCTCGAGCGGAACGGCCTGCGCTGGCTCTGGCCCGAGGTCGACCTCGCGCACCCGCTCGACGACGGCCGCGCCGGGGTGGTCAGCCGCGACATGGAGCGCACGGCAGCCTCGCTCGGCGCCGACGCGCGCTCGTGGAAGAAGCTGTTCGGCCCGATCACGCGAGACTTCGACGACCTGCTCGCCGACGTGCTGCGTCCCGTCGTGCACGTGCCGTCGCACCCGCTCACCCTCGCCCGCTTCGGGCTCCAGGCGGCCCTGCCGGCGAACGTGCTGGTCCGTCGCTTCGACGACGAGCCCGCCCGCTCCCTGTTCATGGGCGTGGCCGCGCACGTGTTCGGTCGCCTCGACACGCCGCTCAGCGCCTCGGTGGGTCTCATGCTCGGCGCCGCGGGCCACCGCTACGGCTGGCCGGTCGCCGAGGGTGGCTCGGGGTCGATCGCAGCAGCGCTGGTCGCCCGACTGGAGGAGCTCGGTGGCACCGTGCGCACCGGCGTCGAGGTCACGAGCATGGGCCAGCTGGCCGAGGAGATCGGCACCCGCCCCGACGTCGTCCTGCTTGACACCTCGCCGCGCGGCGCCCTGGGCATCGTCGGCGACGCGATCCCGCCCCTCGTGGCCCGGCAGCTGCGGGGCTACCGCTACGGTCCGGCGGCGTTCAAGATCGACGTGGCGATCGAGGGCGAGATCCCGTGGACCAACGCCGAGGTCCGCCGCGCCGGCACCGTCCACGTCGGCGGGTCCGCCGCCGAGATCGTCGACGCCGAGGGGCGCACGGCCCGCGGTGTCATGCCGGACCGTCCCTTCGTGCTGCTCGGCCAGCAGCACCTCGCCGACCCCAGCCGCTCGCGCGACGGGATCAACCCGATCTGGGCGTACGCGCACGTTCCGCACGCATGGCCGGGTGACGCGACGGACCTGATCCTGGGCCAGGTCGAGCGTTTCGCCCCCGGCTTCCGTGACCGGGTCGTGCAGGTGGTCTCCAAGGGCACGGCGCAGCTCGAGGCCGGCAACGCCAACTACGTGGGCGGCGACATCGGCACCGGCGCCAACACGTGGCGCCAGATCCCGCTGCGCCCCCGCCCCACGCTCGACCCGTACTCGCTCGGCGTCGACGGCGTGTACCTGTGCTCCGCCGCCACCCCGCCCGGCGGCGGCGTGCACGGCATGGGCGGCTTCAACGCCGCCGAGGCCGCGCTGCGGCGCCTCTAGGTCGCCCGCGTCGCGACGAGGATGCTGTCGCGGACGGTGTGGGCGCCCATGCCGGTGTGGGTGCGCTCGACGACCTCGGTGCGTGCGTCCCACCCGTCGCCGAGGGCCGGCAGCAGCGCCTCGGGCACGAAGAGGTCGTCGCGGTCGCGGATGCCCGCCGGCACGTCGCCCGGGTGGTGCCCCACGACGAGCAGCGTGCCGCCCGGCGCCACCGCGGCCGAGAGCCGGCGCACGACGTCGAGCATCGGCTCGGGCGGCAGGTGCACGTAGTGCGCGGTCACGAGGTCCCAGCGCTCGTCGCCCGGCTCCCAGGTGCGGATGTCGCCCACCCGGAACGACGTCCGCTCGGCCACCCCTGCCTCCTCGGCGTGCTGCTGCGCCCGGTCGAGACCGGTGGGTGAGAAGTCCATGCCCGTCACGTCCCACCCGTGCTGGGCCAGCCAGATGACGTCGGCACCCTCGCCGCAGCCGACGTCGATCGCGCGGCCCGGCGGGAGCTCCGACGCCTTCACCGGGACCTGCGGGTTCACGCGACCGCTCCAGACCGGAGCCGCCTCGCCGTACCGCTCCTCCCACGCCTCGGGCTCGCGCATCGCGGCGCGCGAGTCCTCCACGGCGGTGTCGGTGTCCTCGGCGACGAGCTGGGCGTTGAGGAAGGCACCGGTCTGCATGCCGGCCGCAGCCGAGCCGATGACGGTCGACATCGGCGCGGCGGCGTTGCCGACCGCGAGGACGCCGGGCACGGGGGTCGCCCCGGTCGCGTCGACCTCGAGACCCACGGCCATCGGCGTCCCGTTCATCTCGACCGGCGCCGTCGGCACGCCGAGCAGGTCGGCGACGTCGGTGCGGGCGCGGGGGAACGACGCGACGGCGATCGCGTCGAGCTCCACCACGGTGCCGTCGGCGAGGCGCACGCCCGAGAGCCGGTCATCGGTCACCAGCACCTCGGCCACGACGTCGTCGACCACGCGGTGGCCCTTGGCGCGCAGCGGCTCACGCTGCCCGTGGTCCAGTGCGACGCCGTTCGCCAGGACGGTCAGCTGGTCGGTGAGCTGGCCGAACAGGCCGGCCTGGTGCAGGCCCAGGGGACTGGTCAGCAGCACGCCGACGCGCTGGTCGCGCACCTCCCAGCCGTGGCAGTAGGGGCAGTGCAGCACGTCGCGTCCCCACCGCTCGGCCAGGCCGGGGACGTCGGGCAGCTCGTCCACGACCCCGGTGGCCAGCACCACGCGGCGCGCCACGAACCGGCTGCCGTCGTCGACCGTGATGGCGAACGAGGGAACCGGTCCGAGGAGCGCCTCCGCGCCGGTGACGCGACCGTGAACGACGGTCGCCCCGTAGGACTCGACCTCCTCGCGACCGATCCGGGCGAGCTCGAGCGGCGGGATGCCCTCGCGGCCGAGGTAGTTGTGCATGTGGTCGGCCGGCGCGTTGCGCTGCTCGCCGGCGTCGACCACGACGACGGAGCGTCGCGAGCGGGCGAGGACCAGCGCGGTGCTCAGACCGGCGGCACCTCCGCCCACCACGACGACGTCGACGGAGGTGGGGTCAGGAGTGGAGTTCAGGCTCATGGGACGAGCCTGCACCGCGCGTGCTGACTTGACAAGCAGTGTTGCCGTAATGGCAAACTGGTCCGATGGAAGCCTCGGATCTCGGCGACGTGCTGGCCGGCGTCGGCCCGCGCCTGCGCCAGCTCCGCCTCGAGCAGGAGGCCACGCTCACCGACCTGGCCGATCAGACCGGGATCTCCGTGAGCACCCTCTCGAGGCTGGAGTCCGGGCAGCGCAAGCCGACGCTGGAGCTCCTCCTGCCGCTGGCCGCCGCCCACGGCGTGGCCCTCGACGAGCTGGTCGACGCACCCGAGACCGGCGACCCGCGGGTCCGTGCCCGCCCGGTCGTGCGGCACGGGCGGACCTTCGTGCCGCTCACGCGACGTCCCGGCGGGCTCCAGTCGTACAAGATCGTCATGCCGCCCGAGCCCGGCGCCGAGCCGACCCTGCAGACGCACGAGGGCTACGAGTGGATGTACGTGCTGTCCGGGCGGGTGCGCCTCGTGCTCGGCACCCGTGACCTGACGATCGGACCGGGCGAGGTGGTGGAGTTCGACACCCGGACCCCGCACTGGGTCTCCTGCCCCGGGCCCCACCCCGCCGAGGTGCTGGCCATCTTCGGCCCCCAGGGCGAACGGATGCACGTGCGCACCTGAGTCGGCCGACCTGGACGGTCAGGCGCCGGGCGGGACCGGCTCGACGGTCGGACCGGCCGACGTCGCGACACTGCGCTCGCCCAGCTTCACCAGCACCACGCCGGCGAGCACGAGCGCGCCGCCGACCAGCTGGGCCGGACCGGGCAGCTCGCCGAGCAGCAGCCAGGCGAAGACGACGGCCAGCAGCACCTCCGACAGCGCCACGAACGACGCGACCCGCGAGCCCAGCCGCCGACCGGCCGCGATGCCGGTGACGTAGGCGAGCGCGGCGGTCACCACGCCGAGCAGCAGCACCGGCACCCACCAGTCGACGGTCGCGCCACCCAGGGCCACGTCGCGGGTGGAGGCCGTCATGGGCAGCACGCCGACGAGGCCCCCGAGGCCGAGCACCGCGGTGCCCACCATCAGCCCACCGCCGGCGAGCGCGAGCGGCGGCACCGCCACGCGGTCGTCGGCCGAGACCAGGAAGTAGGTGGCGGCACCGACCGTCGCACCGAGCGCCCAGAGCACGCCGATGCCGTCGAGCGAGACTCCGGAGACCACGCCGAGCACGAGGGCCAAGCCGCCCATGGCCACCACGGCGCCGGCCACCGTGAGCCGACCCGGGCGCTCGCCCCGCGCCACCCACAGGAAGAGCACCACGGCGACCGGTGCCATGTACTCGATGAGCAGCGCCACGCCCACCTGGAGCGTCTGCACGGCGTAGAAGAAGCACAGCTGGGCCCCGGCGACGGCGAGGATCCCGTAGACCACCACGGCGGGGCCGGCGGCCCGGGCGCGGTGCCACCGTCCGCGCATCGCGAGGGCGGCGGGCACGGCCACGACGAGCGCGGCCACGCCCATGCGGATCGTCGCCGCGGCACCCGCGCTCCAGCCGGTGTCGAGCAGCCCGCGAGCGAGCGACCCCGAGAGCCCGAAGGCGGCGGCCGAGACGAGCGCGAAGACCAGGCCGCTCGACGTGTGGCCGGACCCGGAGGTCGACGACCGTCGAGTGCCGTCAGGAGCGTAAGTGGTCATGGCTCATGACGGTAGAGCGTCGTGGCATAAGGTGTCAACATGGTTTTCGCTCCTGACACCGAGGCGAACCTCGTCGCGGCCGTCGAGCTCGTGAACACGGCGTCGGATCCCGACACGCTGACCTCGGTGAGCGCGCTCGACGAGTACTACGCCCGGCACGGCTACACCGGCCGGCACGACCGCGACCGCGCGGAGCTCGACGCCGTCCGTGCTCTGCGCGCCGACCTCCGTGCGCTGTTCACGGCCTCCGTCGACGACGCCGTCCGTCGGGTCAACGCCCTGCTCGACGAGCACCCTGCGCGGCTGCGGCTGGTCAACCACGGCCGCCTCGGGCACCACCTGCACGTCGCCGACGACGACAGCCCGCTCCCGTCCCGCATCGGGGTGGAGACGGCCGTGGCCTTCGCCGACGTCGTCAGCGCCGGCGAGCTGTCGCGGTTCGGCGTGTGCGCGGACGACGGCTGCGACGGCATCGTCCTCGACCTCACCCGCAACCGGTCACGGCGCTTCTGCAGCACCACGTGCGGCAACCGGTACGCGGCCGCGGATTACCGGGCCCGGCAGCGGGAGCAGGAGTGAGCCTCGACCGGAAGACCGAGCTCGACTGCTACCGCGCCCGGAAGGGCGAGTTCCGCGTGGTCGACGTCCCGTCGCTGACCTACCTCGCGGTCGACGGCCGGGGCGACCCGAACACCTCGCCCGCCTACGCCGAGGCGCTCGGTGCGCTCTACCCCGTCGTCTACACGCTGCGGTTCGCCGGCAAGGCGCTCGGCCACGACGAGGTGGTCATGCCGCTCGAGGCGCTCTGGTGGTCCGACGACATGGCCACGTTCACGACCTCGCGGGACAAGAGTCGATGGAGCTGGACGGCGATGATCCTGGCGCCGACCTGGGTCGACGACTCCGCCCTCGCCGACGCCGTCGCCGCGGTGACGCGGGAGAAGGATCGGCCGGTCGGGCTGGAGCGGGTCACGCTCCGAACGCTTCACGAGGGCCTGTGCATGCAGACGCTCCACGTCGGTCCCTACGACGACGAGGGACCCGTGCTCGCCCGCATGCACGACCACGAGATCCCAGCCGCCGGACTACGGATGACGGGCCACCACCACGAGATCTACCTCGGTGACCCGCGGCGCACCGCGCCGGAACGGCTTCGCACCATCCTGCGTCAGCCCGTCGAGCGCGGCCCGCGTACCACGGGCTGCACGGCCTGATCGACCGGTGCGGATCCCACCGTCTCGGCGTCCAGAAGGTGGAATCTCCACCTCTCGTTGCCTGCGGCCTCAATCGGTGGAGAAGTCACCGCTCGGGGGGCTAGGCGGAGCGGACGTTGCGGTCGCGCAGCTCGCGGGCGGCGTACTGCCCGATCTGGCGCGTGGCCCAGCCGTCGCTGCCGGCGCCCACGGCGCCGCCGATGAGCGGGACGCGCCGCGCGACGAGGGTCACCGCCCGACGTCCGACGGTGCGCGTGACCAGCTCGGCCGTGACCTCCTGGGAGATGATCCGGTCGAGCTCGGGCGAGTGCATGGGCGACGTCGCGAGCGTCATCGGCGCCGAGGGCAGCTTGCCCGAGCGCAGCAGGTCCTTGACGGCGTCCTCGCCGAGCATGCAGACCAGGATCGCGTTGCGGACCCGCGGGTCCTCGAGGTCGTAGCCGCGCAGCGCCGCGATGCCGGCCACCATGTGGGCCTGGACGAGCGTCACGCCGACGACGTTGGCCGGGACGGCGACCGCCACGGCAGCGATGCCGCCGAGGTTGGTCACGAAGCCCTGGGCACCCGCGAGCGCCGTGTGACGACGGACGTGGCGCGCGATCGCCTGCTCCACGTCGCCGTCGCTGTCCACGAGGTGCGCGTCCGCGGCCTTGCGCGCCGACGGGAGCGGTCCGAGACCGTCGATCGCCCGGTCCAGCACCTGGCGGACGAAGCCGCCGGCGACCTGGGGAGCGATCTTGTTGGTGGCGGCCACAGCCGCCTTGCCACGTAGTCCTGCCATGCCCTCATCCTAGGGAAGCGGGCCTCGGCCGCCCGCCGAACGTGGGCGTGGACGGCGGGTGGCCCTACGCTCACCCCATGGACCAGGCGTTCAGCCAGCGGGTCACCTCGCGCGGCTGGCTCGACGAGGCGCACGCCTGGTTGCACGAGCGCGCCGAGGAGGCGGGGCACGTGCTCGCCGGACCCATCCAGCAGCCCCGCGTGCGGCCGTGGTCCACCCAGCTGGTCGTGCCGACCGACCGCGGACGGCTGTGGTTCAAGGCGAACTGTCCGTCGATGGCCTTCGAGCCCGCCCTGCACGAGCTGCTGTCCGGGATCGCCCCCGACCAGGTCGCGGCCCCACTCGCGATCGACCCGGGCCGCGGCTGGATGCTCACGGTCGACCGCGGCGAGACCCTCGGCGACTCGCGCGAGCCCACGCTCGCCGACTGGCGGGGTGTGCTGATCGCCACCGCGCGCCTGCAGCGCCGCCTCGCCGACCACCGCGACGACGTCCTCGCCACCGGCGTCCCGGACTGTGCCCCCGTCACCGTGCCCGACCGGTTCGACGCGCTCCTCGACCTGCTCCGGTCGGTGCCGGCGGACCACCCGTCCTTCGTTGATGCCGAGACCGCCGAGCGGCTGGCCGCGCGACGCGACGAGCTGGTGGAGGCCGTCGCCCGGCTGGCGACGTCGGCGATTCCCGTGACGGTCCAGCACGGCGACGTCCACCCCTGGAACGCCTTCGCCGACCTGCGCGTCTTCGACTTCGGCGACCTGCAGTGGGCGCACGCCCTCGAGGTCCTGAGCGTCCCGTACGGCTGGATCACGTCGCGCACCGACATCGCGTGGGACGAGGTCATGGCCACCTACGCCGAGATGTGGTCCGACGTGGCGAGCCCGCGTGACGTCGCCGAGCTCTACGCGGCCACGGCGTTCACCCAGGCCGTCAACCGCGCGCTCACCTGGTGGGAGTCCCTCGAGACCGCGACGCCCGAGGAGTGGACCGAGTGGGGCGACGCCCCACGGCACCACCTGCTCCGGGTCCTGGAGGCCTGACCGATGGGCCCGGCCCGATGAGCCCGACACCCCTCCCGCGGTCGATGTGGGAGTTCCACCCCGACGAGTGGCCCGACGGCGACTGCGTGGCCGCGGGTGCCGACCTCGACCCGTCCACCGTGGTGGAGGCCTACCGGGGCGGGGCCTTCCCGATGCCCCACGACGACCGCCTCTACTGGTGGTCGCCGACGGAGCGCGGCGTCCTGGAGCCGTCGGCCCTGCGGGTGTCGCGGTCGTTGCGCCAGTCGGTCCGGCGCTACGAGGTCACCGTCGACACCGCCTTCGCCGAGGTCGTCGACGCGTGCGCCGACCCGAGCCGGCCCGGGGCGTGGATCGACCAGGGCGTCCGCGACGCGTACGTGCGCCTCCACGAGCTGGGCTGGGCCCACTCGGTCGAGACGCGCGACGGCGACGGCGCGCTCGTGGGCGGGCTGTACGGCCTGTCGGTGGGGCGGCTGTTCGCGGGGGAGTCGATGTTCCACCGCGCCCGTGACGCCTCGAAGGTGGCCCTCGTCGCGCTGGTGGACCTGGTGGGGCCCGACGCCCTCGTGGACGTGCAGTGGTCCACCCCGCACCTGGAGTCGCTCGGTGTCGTCACGTGGCCGCGCGAGCGCTACCTCGACGCCCTCCCGGCGCTCGTGGACGCCCCCGGACCGGCCTGGGAGTCGCTCCGAGGCCCGATATCACGGGGACGAGGCACGCCGTAGGGCCCGGGGTGCCGCGGAATGTCGGTGTTTCCTCCCTAGACTGACAAGCGCACAACATCCGAATCTCCTAGGAGTCCCCGTGGCTATCTCCCGCAGCGACCTCGTCTCGGCTCTCGCCGAGAAGGCCGACACCACCAAGACGACCGCCGACGACGTGCTCAGCGCGCTCGCCGACGTTCTCATCGACGCCGTCAGCAAGGGCGAGAAGGTTGCCATCCCCGGCATCCTCTCGGTCGAGCGCGTCTCCCGTGCCGCGCGCACGGGCCGCAACCCCGCGACCGGCGAGACCATCGACATCCCCGCCGGCTTCGGCGTGAAGGTCAGCGCCGGCTCGAAGCTGAAGGCTGCCGCCAAGTGAGCTAGGGCGTGCACCGCACGCCCGGCAACGCTACGGCGAGGCCCCCGGACCACACGGTCCGGGGGCCTCGCCGCGTCCGCGGCCATGGCGTGGGCCGCGACGGAGCCGGGTCAGGTCGTCGGCCGCCCTGCGGCCGCCCAGGCGTCCATGCCGCCGGCGAGGTTGACGACGTCGTGGCCCTGCTGCGCCAGCCAGGCCGTCGCGCGGGCCGAGCGTCCACCCACGTGGCAGACCACGAGCGTGCGGGCCTGCGGGTCGAGCTCGCCGACGCGCGTCGGCAGGTCGCCGAGCGGCACGTGCGTCGCGCCGTCGACGTGCCCGGCGTCCCACTCGTGCTGCTCGCGCACGTCGAGCACCACGAGGTCGTCGGGCAGGGGGTCGGGCAGGTCCTCGACGGTCGTCGTGGGGACGTCCACAGGTCTCACTCCTCGTCTGGTCGGGCGTCCCGCCCGTCCCACCGGCATCGTCCGTCTCGGGAGGCGAGTGGGGCCAGGGGGTGGAAAACCAGGGGGGACATGGTTACTTTGGACTATATGCGTGCAGACGGAGAGAGCGGAGCCGGCGCCACACCGGCGTCGTCACGCCCCTCCGCGACCGTGCGACTGCCGTTCGAGCCGTCCACACCGAGCATGGCGCGCACCAAGCTCGCGGGCTTCCTGACCGTCCATCGCGCCGGCCCCGGCACCATCGACGACGCCCTCATCGTGCTGAGCGAGATGGTCGCCAACGCCGTGGCCCACGGCCGGCCCGCCGCCGACGGCACCATGGAGATCGCCTGGACGATCGACGTCGATCGCCAGCTGCTCGAGATCAGCGTGCACGACGGCGGCGAGGGTGCCTCGCTCGAGCCGATCGACTTCGACGAGGACTCCCTCAGCGGTCGTGGCCTGTCGATCATCAACCGGGTGGCCGACCGCTGGTGGGTCGACATGTCGGCCGGCACGCGTGTGGGCGCCGAGCTCGCCCTCGACCACTGACGACCCTCTCCGCCGCGAGCCTCGGCCCGGCTCGTTAGGGTGCGGCCATGGGAAAGAAGTCGCGCCGCACCAAGGCCCCGAAGCCTGCCCGCATGCCGTTCGTGGCCCGCACGTTCGAGGGACTGCCCGGGGAGGGTGACTGGATCGCGCTGCGCGAGTTCGTGCCCGCAGCCACGGCCACGGTCACGCTCAACGACGGCGAGCAGGTGCGCGTGTGCTCCCTGCTCCCCGGAAGTGGGGCCGGCATCCGCCGTCCCGACGGCGAGATCTGGCTCGGTCTGCAGGTGCTGCACAACCACGGCGACGTGAGCCGCGACCTCGCCGGCACCATCGAGACGGCCCGCGAGACTGAGCCCGGCAACCCCGTCCCCGTGCGCGACCCCGGCGTGGGCGACCGGCTGCAGCAGGTCGTGGACCCGGCGTCGTCGTTCGACGTCGAGGTGCACGACGGCTTCGACTTCTGGGTGGAGGGCACCGATGCCGAGGGCTCCGACGCGCTCGCCCAGGCCAACGAGTCGGTCTCGCCGACCGAGCGTCTGACCTCCGTCGAGGCCGCCTACTGGGTGCGCATGGCGGACAAGCGCTACCTGCGCTGGGTGGTCACCAAGAACGAGGACACGGTGCTCGACGGCTTCGCCCGCCTGGCCGCCGCCGGTGAGGAGACGCTGGGCGAGGGCACCAAGCTCATCGGCATGTTCCGCGCGCACGGCCTGCTCGTGCCGGTGTGGGAGATGGACCCCGACGTGGTCGACGACGGCGCTGCGGCGCTCGACGCCCCCCTCGCGGCGCTGTCCGAGCGTCTGGACGCCGCCATCGACGACGACGCCCCGCTCACGTCGGAGCAGCGCAACGCCCGCTCCAACCTGACGAGCCGCCAGCTCACCATCCGCTGAGCCGGGCGGTCAGCAGGCGCCGACGACGCCGGTCTTCAGTCGCTTGGCCACGATCGTGCCGTTGACGCGCGTGGAGAACTTGCCCGAGGCGTACCACTGGACCCGGCCGCTGCCCTGGGCTGCGGACGTCTGGGCGACGTCCCGCTTCCCACCGCCGAACCAGCCGTCGGCGTCGGGGGCGTAGGCCACGCGCGCCCAGCTGCCGCCGCAGGGGCGCCGGAAGAGCGCCAGCTGGGTGACGGCTCCCTGGCCCGGCTTGGGGCGGGAGAAGCCCTTGGCCGTGCCGCGCTTGGCCGTGCGGTCGAACTCGACGTGGACGCAGGGCTTGATGAGAAGCATCCCGATGTACTCGGTGGCGGTCAGTCCGCTTCCGTCGCTCCCGTCGCAGTTGACCTTGCTGACGGTGTCGGCGTGGGCGGGGGCGGCCGCGAGGACCGTGGACGCGACGGCGAGGGCGGTCGCGGAGATCAGGCGCTTCATGAGGGGTTCCTCTCGGGGTGGGTCGGAGTCAGCAGGTGCCGATGGCGGGGGTCGTGCGGACGGTGCTCTGGCGCGTGCTGGGGTAGCCGTCGACCTTCCAGGACAGGACGGCCTTGGCGCGCCACTGCTGGCCGCGGATCGGTGACGTGACCGGCGCCGAGCCCACGAAGTCGAACACGGCGTACCCGTCCGTGTCGGCGTCGTAGAAGGACGTGCGCCAGGCGCCGCCGCAGGTGCGGCGCTGTACGACGAGCTCGGTCACGGCCCCCAGCTTGGGGTCACCGAACGACAAGGTGCTGCCGTTGCCGGTCACCTTGCGGGTCTCGCCGTCCCACCGGATCTGGACGCAGGCGGCCCGAAGCGTCTTGTTGTTCAGGCAGCTGGACTTGGTGACGTCGGCCGGGAGTGAGGCCGAGGCGGGGGCGACGGTGGTGGCGAGGCCGACGGCGGCCGACGCGGCCAGGGCGAGGAGGGTGCGCTTCATGGGAGTCTCCGAGGGGGATGGGCTCCGGGGGCCGGTGCCGGTGAGCGAGGCTAGGCCGCCCGGACGGCTGGGCACCCGGGCCCGTGGGCCCGATGGTGGGCCCACGTCGGGCCCGACCGTGGGACGCTGGGTGCATGAACGAGCAGCCCACCGCAGGTCCGTCCGGTCTCGAGGCCGTGCGGCGTGCCGGCATCGAGGTCACGGGCATCGAGGTCATCGACGAGTCCGACCGCACCGCCAAGCCCTCCGACCTGTTCTGGCCGTGGTTCGCGGCCAACGTGTCGGTGTTCGGCATCTCCTACGGCAGCTACGTGCTGGGCTTCGGCCTCTCGTTGGTGCAGGCCGTCCTCGTGACCGTGCTCGGCGTGGTGGTCTCCTTCGCCGCGTGCGGTCTCGTGGCCATCGCGGGCAAGCGAGGGTCGGCGCCGACCATGGTCCTGAGCCGCGCGCCCTTCGGCGTCGTCGGCCAGAAGGTGCCTGGCGTGTTCAGCTGGCTGATCTCCATCGGGTGGGAGACGTTCCTCGCGATCATGGCGACGCTCGCGACGGCGACCATCTTCCGGGAGCTCGGCTGGGGCGGCGGCACCGGCACCAAGGTCGTGGCGTGCGTCGTGATCGCGGCGCTGATCGTCGCGGCGTCGGTGGCCGGCTACCACCTGATCATGCGGATGCAGTCGGTCCTCACGTGGCTGACCGGGGCCGTGACCATCGGCTACATCCTGCTGACCTTCGACCAGATCGACCTCGACCGCGTGACGGCGCTGCCCGGCGGCTCGGGCCAGGCCGTCGTCGGCGCCTTCGTCATGGTGATGACGGGCTTCGGCTTCGGCTGGATCAACATCGCCGCGGACTGGTCGCGCTACCAGCGGCGTGACACCCCCGGTTCGCAGATCGTGCTGTGGAACACGATCGCCGGCGCTCTCGCCCCGGTGGTCCTCGTGGTCTACGGCGTGCTGCTGGCCGGATCCTCGGACACGCTCAGCGCGGGCATCGTGGACGACCCCATCGGCACCCTGGCGTCCGTCCTGCCCACGTGGTTCCTCGTGCCCTTCCTGGTCGCGTCGGTGCTGGCCCTCGTCTCGGGTGCGGTGCTCGGCATCTACTCCTCGGGTCTCACTCTGCTCAGCCTGGGCGTGCGGATCCCCCGCCCCGCCGCGGCCGGCATCGACGGCGTGATCCTGACGCTCGGCACGGTCTACGTCGTGTTCGTGGCGGAGACGTTCCTCGGCCCGTTCACGAGCTTCCTCATCACGCTCGGGGTCCCCATCGCCGCCTGGGCCGGCATCATGATCGGCGACATCGCGCTGCGTCGGCGCGACTACGACGACGCCGCCCTGTTCGACGCCTCCGGCCGCTACGGAGCCGTCGACTGGACGTCGGTGGGCACCATGCTCGTGGCCTCGGTCATCGGCTGGGGCCTGGTCGTCAACCAGGTCTCGGGCACCGCGTGGAACGACTGGCAGGGCTACCTCATCCAGCCGTTCGGCCTGGGCACCCGTCTGCCCGACGGTGCCGGCTGGGACGGTGCGTGGCCGTACGCCAACCTCGGCGTCCTCGTGGCCTTCGCGCTCGGTCTCGTGGTCACGCTCGTCGCCCGCCGCTCCGTGGTCCGCCGCCAGGAGGCGCTGGTCCCATGATCGACCGCTGGCTGGTCGTCGTGGACCCGCAGCGGGTGTTCGCCGACCCGGACTCCCCGTGGGGGTCGCCGATGTTCGCGGACACGCTCGAGCCGATCCGGGCGCTGGCCGCCGCTCTGCCCACGATCGTCACGCGATGGGTCCCGGCCCCGGACGCCGAGCGCATCGGGTCCTGGCGCACCTACTTCGCCGCATGGCCCTTCGCCGACCGGCCCGCCGACGACCCGATGTTCGACGTCGTGCCCGACCTGGCCGACCTCGCGGCCGAGGCCACGGTCGTGTCCGCGCCGACGTTCGGCAAGTGGGACGCGGTCCAGACCGTCACCGGGCCCGCCCCGACGCTCGTGGTGGCCGGCGTGTCCACCGACTGCTGCGTGCTCTCGACGGTGCTGGCTGCCGCCGATGCGGGCGCGACCGTCGAGGTCGTGGCCGACGCCTGCGCAGGCTCCTCGCCGGAGAACCACCGCCGCGCCCTCGACGCGATGGCGCTCTACGCGCCGCAGGTCACGATCGTCTGAGGGTCAGTCGCGCAGGATCGGGCAGCTCATGCAACGCGGGCCACCGCGGCCGGAGCCGAGCTCGGAGCCGCTGATCGCGACGACCTCGATGCCGTGCTCCTCGAGCCGGGCGTTGGTCTGCTCGTTGCGCTCGTAGGCCACGGCCAGACGGGCGTCGATCGCGAGGGTGTTGTTGCCGTCGTCCCACTGCTCGCGCTCGGCCGTGACCGGGTCCAGGCCGGTGTCGATGCGGTGCAGCGCGTCGATGCCCATCGCCTCGGCCGCAGCCTCGAAGAAGGACCGCTCGGCTCCCACCACCAGTGTGCCGTCCTCGTCGCCGCTTGCCGTGACGGCGATGGCGCGGAGCTCGTCGGCCATGTTGGGGTAGATGACCACGCTGTCCACGTCGACCATCGTGACGATCGTGTCGAGGTGCATGGTGGCGCGCTCCTGCGCGATCGGCACCGCGAGCACCGTCTGCGCGAGCCCGGTGGAGAGCACGGTCGAGGCGAACCGCTCGAACCCCGCCGGGGTGGTGCGCTCGCCGACGCCGACGGCGATCACGCCGGGGGCGAGCAGCAGCACGTCGCCGCCCTCGAGGTGCTCCAGGTGCGGGCCGTGGACGCGCTCGGCCCCGGCGAACCGCGGGTGGTGGGTGTAGATCAGGCCGGTCAGCTGGGTCTCGCGCACGCGGGCCGGCATGGCCAGGCTGGTCACGGCCACCCGGTCGGGCAGCCACACCGAGGAGTCGCGCGTGAACAGCAGGTTGGGCAGCGGGTCCACGAGGAAGTCGTCGGGGCGCAGCAGGCTCGTGACGATGCTGCGGTGCGCGATCTCGTCGTTGCGCAGGCCGGCGGTGACGACCGCGGCCAGCTCGTCGGCAGGCAGGTCGGTCAGCGCCGACACGAGGTAGCGGCGCAGGCTGTCACCGAGGTGCAGCGTGGCCGTGGTGCTGGCGATGATCTCGGCCCGCGCCTCGGGCTGCTCGAGCGTCTCGACGAGCAGCTCCACGAGGTACAGCACCTCGACGTCGTGGTCGCGCAGCGCCTGCGCGAACGCGTCGTGCTCGTCCTGCGCGCGCCCCAGCCACGGGATGCCGTCGAACAGCAGCGAGTCGTTGTTGCGTGGCGTCAGCCGCGCCAGCTCCTGGCCCGGCCGGTGCAGCATGACCGTCCGCAGACGTCCGACCTCGCTCGATGCACCCCACGTCGTCATGGTCGTCAGCCTAGGTGCAGCCGGCCGGGTGGTCGCGGCACAGTGCCGCGGCGCCGATCCCGACCCCGGTGGTCGAGTGCCTGCACGAGCGTCAGCGAGGGGAGGCGTATCGAGACCACTCCGGGCGGTTCAGCAGTGCGCGGGCAGCACGAGTGCCCCGACCGGGTGGGCAGGGCGTCGTGGGTGATCCGGTGTCAGGGTCGCCAGCGCTGGTTTCGTTGCCAGGCGTCGGAGCCGGGGAGCTTCCACTCGACGTGGCCGTCGTCGGGGTTGATGCGGCCGATCCAGCCTTGGTCGTGGGCTCGGTGGTGGTGAAACGGGCAGAGCAGTGCGCCGTCACGGATGTCGGTGGTCTTGGAGATCGCGTAGGGGTTCAGGTGGTGGGCCTCGGTCCACCGGGCGTCGCGGTCGCACCCCGGTGTGGTGCATCCGCCGTCTCGCTTCTCCATGGCGCGGCGTGAGCTGCGGTTGAAGTACCGGTTGGTCGATCCGAGGTCGAGCGGGAGGCTCGTGCCTCCCAGAACCATGGGGACGATCTGCGCCGAGCACGCCAGTCGCCTCGCCTCACCGGCACTGATCCGGGTGCCGTCCGACAGCCCGGCGGCCTTCACGCCTCCGACCAGGGTGTCGAGGTCCAGGTTCACCGTCACGACGGCGCTCACACCGCCGTTGGATGGGAGCTGATCGGCGGGCAGGTGCTCGACGAGGGTGGCGAAGGCGTGGCCGAGGCGCTGGGGGTAGGTCTGCCCGAAGCCGATCTCGTCCATCTGGCCGGTCGCGGCATTGACGGTGCCGACCTTCTGGTGGGGTGCGGCCAATGCGTCGAGCGCGGTCTTGAGCATCGCGCCTTGGGCTTCGGGGAGGGTGAACCTGCCGGTGACGGTGCCGTCGTTGTTGTCCCACATCGAGAACGACGTCTTCGCCCGTGCGGCCTCTTCCTTCTTGCGCAGGATCTCGTCCTCGTCGGCGTCCACGTCCTCGGTCTTCTTGCGGTAGGTCTCGGTGATCCGCGCCGCCCTGCGGCGCAGGTCCTTCAGAGTCAGCCGCTGCGCGTCCTTCAGCAGGGTCTCTTCACACCGTTCGCGCTGTTCTGCGGTCACATCGTCGGGAAGCTTGGCCAACGCGCGGGAGATGAGGTCGGCCTGCTTGGTGCTGATCACCCCGGCGGCGAGCGCGTTCTCGATGAGGGTGGTCTGCTCCTCGATCCGCTGCGCGGTATTCACCAACGCGTCGGCGCCGCTGCGGTCCCCACCGAAGTCGAACGAGATCGTGGCCCCGGTCGAGGTGCCCGTTCCCGGTCGCGGACTGTCACCGTTGGCTGCAGCTTTGCGGGCCTTCTCCAGCACGCGAGCGGCGGCCATCTTGTGGGCCGACAGCCGTGCTTCGGCGCGACCGATCTCGGCGAGGAGCCGTCGGACCTCGGTGGGGTCCAGGCCGTCCCACGCCGCGGTGGAGACCGTGTCGAGCAGGGCGTGGAGTCCGTGCACGCACGCCGGCACCGGGTGGGTGTCGAGTGCGGCGACGCTCATGCTTCCTCCTCCTGGCTACCCCCATTCTATAGGGCAGATCAGGCAGAAAACAAGCATACGTTCGAATACAAGCAGAAGGTCCCGTCGGCCCACAGACCTTCGGCCCCACTGGGTGGAGCGGGGCCGAAGGGTGGTGTGCACATCGCGGATCGAGACCGATTTACGACGACTCGGGCACCAGCCAGAGCACCCCGGCCGGGGGCAGCTGGACCTCGGCGGATGCCGCGAACCCGTGCTGCGGCACCATCTCGGCCTCGACGCTGCCGAGGTTGCCGACACCGGAGCCGCCGTAGGACTCGGCGTCGGTGTTCAGCACCTCGCGCCAGGTGCCGGGCAGGGGCAGGCCCACCCGGTAGTCGTGGTGGGGGCTGCCGGAGAAGTTGGCCAGGCAGGCCAGCTGGGAGCCGTCCGAGCCGATGCGCAGGAAGCAGATGACGTTGCCCTGGGTGTCGGAGGCGTCGATCCACCGGAAGCCCTCGGGACGCGCGTCGGCCGTGAACAGGGCCGGGGTGTCGCGGTAGGTGAGGTTGAGGTCGCTGACCAGCTCGAGCACACCGGCGTGCAGCGGGTCCTCCAGCGCGTGCCAGTCGAGCCCGCGCGACTCGGCCCACTCGCCCTCCTGGCCGAACTCCCCGCCCATGAACAGCATCTGCTTGCCGGGGTGCGCCCACATGAAGGCCAGCAGCGCGCGCACTCCGGCCGCCTTGTTCCAGGCGTCGCCGGGCATCCGGCCCCACAGCGAGCCCTTGCCGTGCACGACCTCGTCGTGCGAGAGGGGCAGGACGAAGTTCTCGGTCCAGGCGTAGTCGATCGCGAAGGTCATCTCGCCGTGGTGGTACGAGCGGTGCACGGGATCCTGCCCGAGGTAGGACAACGTGTCGTGCATCCAGCCCATGTTCCACTTGAAGCCGAAGCCGAGACCGCCGGCGTCGGTGGGCGCGCTGACGCCGGGCCACGCGGTGGACTCCTCGGCGATCATCATGACGCCGGGGTGGTGCTTGTAGACCGTGGCGTTGAGCTCCTGCAGCAGCTGCACGGCCTCGAGGTTCTCGCGACCGCCGTGCTTGTTGGGCACCCACTCGCCGTCGTTGCGCGAGTAGTCCAGGTAGAGCATCGAGGCGACGGCGTCGACGCGCAGGCCGTCGAGGTGGAACTCCTCGAGCCAGTAGAGCGCGTTGGCCACGAGGAAGTTGCGCACCTCGTTGCGGCCGAAGTCGAAGACGTAGGTGCCCCAGTCGGGCTGCTCGCCGCGACGCGGGTCGGGGTGCTCGTACAGCGGGGTGCCGTCGAAGCGGGCGAGGGCCCACTCGTCGCGCGGGAAGTGCGCGGGCACCCAGTCGACGATGACGCCGATGCCGCGCTGGTGCAGCTCGTCGACGAACCAGCGGAAGTCGTCGGGGGAGCCGAAGCGCGACGTGGGGGCGTAGTACGAGGTGACCTGGTAGCCCCACGAGCCGCCGAAGGGGTGTTCTGCCACGGGCATGAGCTCGACGTGGGTGAAGCCCATCTCGACGAGGTAGTCGCCGAGCTCGTCGGCCAGCTCCCGGTAGGACAGCCCCGGTCGCCACGACCCGAGGTGCACCTCGTACACGCTCACCGGCGCCTCGAGCCACGCGGTCGCGTCGCGTCGGGCCACCCACGCGTCGTCGCGCCAGCGGTGCTGCGGCTCCACGACGACGGACGCCGTGGCCGGGGGCACCTCGGTGCCGAAGGCGAGCGGGTCGGCCTTCTCGTGCCACGCGCCGTCGGGGCCCTGGAGGCGGAACTTGTAGCGCGCGCCGGCGCCGACGTCCGGGACGAAGAGGTCCCACACGCCCGACCCGCCGAGGGCCCGCATCGCGTGGGCCCCGCCGTCCCAGCCGTTGAAGTCGCCGACCACCTGCACGGCCTGGGCGTTGGGCGCCCAGACCGCGAACGACGTCCCGTCCACGGGCCCGGACGGACCCTCGTGGGTGCGCACGTGCGCACCGAGGACCTCCCAGAGCCGCTCGTGGCGGCCCTCGGCCACCAGGTGCAGGTCGAGGTCACCCACCGCGGGGGGCCAGCTCGTCGTGGACTCGCTCATGTCACTCACCCTCACGCAGGATCCGGGCGATCGACCCCAGCGGGACGCTCGACCAGTCGGGTCGGTTGGCGTGCTCGTAGGACACCTCGTAGACGGCCTTGTCGAGCTCGAGGCCGCGCAGCAGGTCGGCGTCGTCGCGTGGGTCGCGGCCGGCCGCCTTCGCGTAGCCGTCGCAGAACGCCAGCCGGTTGTGGCGCGCCCAGGCCGCGGCCCGCTCGGTCTGCTCCTCGTCGGCGGGCTGGCCCACGAGCAGCTGCTGGGCCGCGTAGTCGAACGAGCGCAGCATGCCGGCGACGTCGCGCAGGGGCGAGCGCAGCGCCGACCGCTCGGCCAGGCTCGAGGCGGGCTCGCCCTCGAAGTCGAGCAGCAGCCAGCCGTGGACGGTGCGGAGCACCTGGCCGAGGTGCAGGTCGCCGTGCACGGGCTGGAGCGGCAGGGTCAGCTCGATTCCGTGCAGCCGGTGGAACGCCTCGCGGATCCCGTCGACGTGGGAGGCGAGGTCGTCGACGTCGGCCGCGACGCGGTCGAGCCGTGCCTCCATGGCCGCCACGGTGCGCTCGAGGTCGTCGTCGGCCGCCGGCTCGGTGCCCAGGGCACGGGCGAGGTCGGCGTGCACGTCGGCCACGGCCCGGCCCAGCCGGTACGCCTCCCCGGCGAAGTCGCCGCCCAGGTCGCCGGGCGGCAGGCCGGAGTCGTCGGCCATGAAGTCGCGGACGCTCGTGGTGGCCATGACCCAGCCGTCGGCGGCGTCGGGCAGGAACCGCTGCAGCATCCCGAAGCTGACCTCGTCGTCGCCGATCCGTCCGCTGATCGCACCGAGCGGCTCGGCCACGTGCGCGGAACCCACCTGGCGCAGGGCGCGGTGCAGCACGAGGTCCTTGTTGACGCCCGGGGTGAGCTTGCGGAACAGCTTGAGGATGTACTGGCCGCCGTAGACGAGCGACGTGTTGCTCTGCTCCGAGGAGATGGGGTGCGCGCGCAGGCCGGTGGTCAGCTCCACGCCGGGCTCGGGGTCGAAGCTCAGGTCACCGACGCGCTCGCCCGCGGCGATGTGGTCCAGCAGCACGCCCGTGAGGTCGGCGTCGCCGCTGGCCTCGTACCAGACGGGACCGTCGCCCGCGGGGATCGCCGCAGCCGCCGGGACGTCGGGCAGTCCGTCGCTGCGTCGACCGAGGAGCAGCTGGTAGGCCTCGGTGCGGTCGCCCTGCTGCACCTCCACCACGAGGTGCACGAGAAGGGGTTCACCGGGCAGGACCACGGTCCAGTCGACGGTGCGGGTGCCGGTGACGGGTCGGTCCTTGCCGCCGAACCACCGCTGCGCGGGAAGCCAGTCGGGCAGGGCCGCCACCACGCGGTCGACGTCGGCGGCCCCGACCTCGTGGCCGTGGTCGGGAGTGTCCTGGTCGGGAGTGCTCACGGGATCGCTCATGTCATGCTCCTTCGTTCGCCCTCGTCGCCGAGCTCGGACAGCTGGAACCAGTAGAAGCCGTGGCCCGGCAGGGTGAGCAGGTACGGCAGCTCACCGACGCGGGGGAAGCGGACGCTGCCGGTCAGCTCGACGGGGGTGCACCCCTCGTGCTCGCCGAGCTCGAGCTCGACGGGCTGGGGGAAGCGGGACAGGTTGTTGACGCAGAGCACCACGTCGCGCTCGCCGTCGGGGCGGGTCCAGACCCGCTTGTAGGCGAGGACGCTCGGGTTCGAGCCGCCCAGGTCGGTGAAGTCGCCCTCGGCGAACGCGAGGTGCTGCTTGCGCACCTCGATCATGCGTCGGGTCCACGACAGCAGCGAGGCGCTGTTGCCCATCTGCGCCTCGACGTTGACCGCCTCGTAGCCGTACGTCGGGTCCATGATCGGCGGCAGGTACACGCGGCCGGGGTCGGACCGCGAGAAGCCGGCGTTGCGGTCGGGGGACCACTGCATGGGCGTGCGGACGGCGTCGCGGTCGCCGAGCCAGATGTTGTCGCCCATGCCGATCTCGTCGCCGTAGTAGAGGACGGGGGAGCCGGGCAGGCTCAGCAGCATGGCGGTGAACAGCTCCAGCTGGTTGCGGTCGTTCTCCAGCAGGGGCGCGAGCCGTCGGCGGATGCCGATGTTGGCCTTCATGCGTGGGTCGCGCGCGTACTCGCGGTACATGTAGTCGCGCTCGTCGTCGGTGACCATCTCCAGCGTCAGCTCATCGTGGTTGCGCAGGAAGATGCCCCACTGGGTGCCCGAAGGGATGGGCGGCGTCTGCGCCAGGATCTCCGAGATCGGGAAGCGCGACTCGCGCCGCACCGCCATGAAGATGCGCGGCATGAGCGGGAAGTGGAAGGCCATGTGGCACTCGTCGCCGCCGACCGCGGGGTCGCCGAAGTACTCGACGACGTCGGACGGCCACTGGTTGGCCTCGGCCAGCAGCACCCGACCGGGGTACTCGCGGTCGATCGTCGCGCGCACCTCGCGGAGGTACTCGTGCGTGCGCGGGAGGTTCTCGCTGCTCGTGCCCTCCTCCTCGAACAGGTAGGGCACGGCGTCGAGGCGGAAGCCGTCGATGCCGAGGTCGAGCCAGAACCGCAGGACGTCGAGCATGGCCTCGCGGACGTCGGGGTTCTCGAAGTTCAGGTCGGGCTGGTGGCTGAAGAAGCGGTGCCAGAAGAACTGGCCGCGCACGGGATCATAGGTCCAGTTCGACGTCTCGGTGTCGACGAAGATGATCCGCGCGTCGCTGTACTCGGTGCCGTCGTCGCTCCAGACGTAGAAGTCGCCGTACGGGCCGTCGGGGTCCTGCCGCGACGCCTGGAACCAGGGGTGCGCGTCGGACGTGTGGTTGAGGACGAGGTCGGTGATGACGCGGATGCCGCGCCGGTGCGCCTCCTCGAGCAGGTGCACGAAGTCGTCGACCGTGCCGAACTCCGGCAGCACGGCGCGGAAGTCGCTGATGTCGTACCCGCCGTCGCGCAGCGGGGAGGCGTAGAACGGGGGGAGCCACAGGCAGTCGACGCCCAGCCACTCGATGTAGTCGAGCTTGTCGGCCAGGCCGCGCAGGTCGCCCGTGCCGTCGCCGTTGGAGTCGTTGAACGCCCGGACCAGCACCTCGTAGAAGACGGCGCGCTTGAACCAGTCGGGGTCGGCGGGCACCTGCTCGGCGTGCTCGAAGTCCTCCGAGCTCGGCTCGGTCATGGTCCCGTCGGCCTCGACGCTCTCGCCGGTGTGGGGGGTCTGCTCGAGGCCGTCGAGGGCGGCATCGGGTGCAGTGTCCTGGCGGGTGGGGTCGTCGGTCATGCGATCACCTCGGTGGGATCAGGGGGAAGGGATGTCATCGGGACCTGACGTGCACGACGTGCGCGCACGTGCGCGCGGGGTCGAGGCGCACGTAGTTGGCCGCGCCCCAGTCGTAGGTCTCGCCGGTCACCTCGTCGTGGGCGACGAGACGCGCGTCGTGGTCGAACCCGAGCTCGTGCAGGTCGAGGAACAGGGTGCCCTCGCGCGCCTCGTGCGGGTCGAGCGAGAGCACGACGACGACGGTGTCGCCCGTGGCCGGGTCCTGCTTGGACCAGGCGAGCAGGGCGTCGTGGTCGACGTGGTGGAAGTGCAGCGTGCGCATCTGCTGCAGCGCCGGGTGTGCGCGGCGGATCTCGTTGAGCCGGGTCAGCCACGGCTCGAGGGAGCGGCCCTCGGCCAGGGCCCCGGCGAAGTCGCGCGGGCGCAGCTGGAACTTCTCGGAGTCGAGGTACTCCTCGGCGCCGGGTCGCAGCACCGCGGACTCGAACAGCTCGTAGCCGGCGTACACGCCCCACGTGGGGGCCAGCGTCGCCGCGAGGGCGGCGCGCAGGGCGAACATGCCCGGACCACCCACCTGCAGGTGCGCGGGCAGGATGTCGGGCGTGTTGACGAAGAGGTTGGCGCGCCCCTCGTCCCAGTGCTCGCGCAGGTCCTCGCCGAACTCGGTGATCTCCTGCTTGGTCGTGCGCCAGGTGAAGTACGTGTAGCTCTGCGTGAACCCGAGCCGGGCCAGGCCCCACAGCCGCGCGGGGCGGGTGAAGGCCTCGGCGAGGAACAGCACGTCGGGGTGGTCGGCCTTGACCGACGCGATCAGCCACGCCCAGAAGTCCGGCGGCTTGGTGTGCGGGTTGTCGACGCGGAAGATGCGCACCCCCCGCTCGACCCAGTGCAGGGTGACGCGCAGCATCTCGGCGTAGATGGCGTCGCGGTCGAGGTCGAAGTTGAGCGGGTAGATGTCCTGGTACTTCTTGGGCGGGTTCTCGGCGTAGGCGATCGTGCCGTCGGGCAGCGTCGTGAAGAACTCGGGGTGCTCGGCCACCCAGGGGTGGTCGGGCGCGGCCTGCAGGGCGAGGTCGAGCGCGACCTCCAGGTCCAGCTCGCGGGCGCGCTCCACGAACGCCGCGAAGTCCTCCTCGGTGCCCAGTGCGGGGTGGATCGCGTCGTGACCGCCCTCGGCTGCACCGATGGCCCACGGCGAGCCGACGTCGTCGGGGCCGGGGGTGAGAGTGTTGTTGGGCCCCTTGCGGTTGTCGCGGCCGATCGGGTGGATCGGGGGCAGGTAGACGACGTCGAACTTCATCGCGGCGACGCGGTCGAGCTCCTTCGTGGCCGTGGCGAACGTGCCGTGCACGGGGGTGCCCTGGGCGTCGACGCCACCGGTGGAGCGGGGGAAGAACTCGTACCAGGAGCCGAACGCGGCGCGCTGCCGGTCGACCCAGACGTGCCGCTCGGGCCCCTGGGTGACGAGCTCGCGGACGGGGTGCTCCTGCATCGTGGAGCGGACGGCGTCGCCGAGGGCCGGGCCCACACGCGCCCCGAGCGGCAGGGTGTCGTCGCGCAGGGCCGAGGCCGCACCCAGGAGGGTCGCGCGCTCGGCTCGCCGCTCCGCGCGGTCGGCGACCTGCGTGAGCAGCCGCGCGGCCAGCTCGAGGTCGTTGGCGAGCTCGGCGGGGGTCTGCCCGGCGGCCAGCTTGGCGTCGAGGGCGTGGGCCGTGGTGGCCCAGGGGTCGCTCCACGCGTCGACGCGGAACGTCCACAGCCCCTCCGCGTCGGGCACGATCGTGGCGGCGAACAGGTCGAGCCCCGAGCCCTGCTCCTGCATGCGCACGGTGCGCTCGGTGCGGTCGCCCGGACCGCGCCACGCGACGGTGGCTCCCACGGCGTCGTGGCCCTCGCGCCACACCGTGGCCTGCACGGGCACGTGCTCGCCCACCACCGCCTTGGAGGGGTAGGTGCCGTCGCCCGAGAGGGGCCGCACGTCATCGATGCCGAGCCGGTCCGTCATGCGCGTCACTCCCGTCGATCGCTGCGTTCGGTGTCCCTTCGAACGTAGCGGTGAACGTGGACGGGCGCGATTCCCGCGGGACCGATCCCCGGTCGCGGGCCCGTCAGTCGTGCCGGGGAGCCTTGAGCAGCAGCAGGGAACGCGCCGCCAGCGTGGTGCGGCTGCCGGCCGCGAAGGCCTCGGTGGAGGCCGGGCTGCCGTCGGCCGACGTGGTGTCGAGCGTCGGCTCGAACGTGGCACCGAACTCCGGCCCCGGGAGCACGACCTCGAGCGGCTCGGCGCCGGCGTGCAGCAGCAGGAGCCACGAGTGGTCGGTGAGCAGCTCGCCCTCGCGGGTGCGGGACTGGCTGTTCGACCCGTCGATCCACATGCCGAGCGTCCGGCGCTCCGGGTCCTGCCAGTCCGGCTCGGTCATCTCCTGGCCGTCGGGGCGCAGCCAGATCAGGTCGGGCCGACCGGTGGGCGTGGTGCGGCCGTCGAAGAACTCGGCCTGGCGCAGGGCGGGACTCTTCGCGCGCAGGTGCACGACTCGACGCGCGAACGCCAGCATCGCGTCGCTCTCGGGGGTCACGGTCCAGTCGACCCACGACGTCGGGTCGTCGAGGCAGTAGGCGTTGTTGTTGCCGCCCTGGGTGCGCCAGCGCTCGTCGCCGGCCACGAACATGGGCGTGCCGGTCGAGAGCAGCAGCGTCGCCAGCAGGTTGCGGGCCTGGCGGGCACGCAACGACGTGATCTCCGGGTCGTCGGTGCCGCCCTCCACGCCGTGGTTCCAGGAGCGGTTGTCGTCGGTGCCGTCGCGGTTGTCCTCGCCGTTGGCCTCGTTGTGCTTGTGGTCGTAGGAGACCAGGTCACGCAGCGTGAAGCCGTCGTGCGCGGTGACGAAGTTGATCGACTGCCAGGGTCGGCGCAGCGTGTGGTCGTAGAGGTCCGACGAGCCGGACAGCCGGTAGGCCAGGTCGTCGACGCCGCCGGCGGCGCCGCGCCAGAAGTCGCGGACCGTGTCGCGGTAGATGCCGTTCCACTCCGCCCACTGGGCGCCGAACGCGCCCACGCGGTAGCCCTCGCCGGTGGCGTCCCACGGCTCGGCGACGAGCTTGCAGCGCGACAGCACGGGGTCGGTGGTGATCGCGGTCAGGAGCGTGCTGTCGCGGTCGAAGGCGCCGCCCCCGGGGCGGCCCATCGTGGAGGCGAGGTCGAAGCGGAACCCGTCGACGCCGAGCTCGGTCGTCCAGTAGCGAAGCGAGTCCGTCACGAGGCGCACGACCTCGGGGGAGCCGGCGTCCAGCGTGTTGCCGCAGCCGGTGATGTCGGCCATGTGGCCGTCGTCGTCGTGCAGGTAGTACGCCGGCGCCTCCAGCCCGCGGAGGCTGAGGGTCGGTCCGTCGGGGCCGCCCTCGCAGGTGTGGTTGTAGACGACGTCGACGATGACCTCGATGCCGGCGGCGTGCAGGGCCGCGACCATGGTGCGGAACTCCTCGACCTCACGGCCGGGCTCGCTCGCGTACCCGGGATGCGGTGCGAAGTAGCCGAGCGGGGAGTACCCCCAGTAGTTGTGCCGGCCGGCGGCCACGAGCGAGGGCTCGTCGGTGAAGGCCTGCACGGGCAGCAGCTCGACGGCGGTGATCCCGAGCCGCAGGAGGTGCTCGACGACGGCCGGGTGCGCCAGGCCCAGGTAGGTGCCGCGCAGGGGCTCGGGCACGTCGGGGTGCTGCTGCGTGAACCCCTTGACGTGCAGCTCGAGCACCACGGTCTCCTCGAACGGCACCTCCGGCTTCGTGCCCGTGTCGGGCCCGCCGGGGCTCGTGACGACGGCCAGCGGCACGTGGCCCAGGGAGTCGACGGTCGACGGCACGGGACCGTCCGGGCCGTCGGGACCGTCGACGTAGCCCTGCGCGGCCGCCATGTCGGTGAGCGAGCCGCGGATGCGTCGGGCGTAGGGGTCGAGCAGGATCTTGTGCGGGTTGCAGCGCATCCCGGTCTTCGGCTCGTAGGGGCCGTGCACGCGGTAGCCGTAGGTCTGTCCGGGCAGCACGCCCTGGACGAGTCCGTGCCAGACGCCGAACGTCCGCTCGGTCAGCTCGACGCGGCGCTCGGTGCCGTCGTCGTCGACGAGGCACAGCTCGACCCGCTCGGCGACGCTGCTGGCGACCGCGAACCTGACGCCGCCGGCCTCGGGGTGGGCGCCCAGCGGGAACGGTCGTCCGGCGAGCACGTGCAGGCCCTGCGGAGGGTGCGTCGTCATGGCGCCCAGTGTGTCAGGCGTCTCGGGGTCGCCCGGCCGTTCCCGGGTACGCACCCGGGGTGGACATCGACGAGCGGATCCGGACCTTCGACCTCGACCGGCTGCACGCCTCCGTGGCGGAGTCGCACGACGGCGAGGTCGACCGGAGCGTGCCCGAGCACGCCGATGCCGACACCGGCCTGTTCGGCCTGGCCGTGTGCGACCGGTCGGGCGAGCTGCGCAGCGTCGGCGACGCCGACGTGACGTTCCCGGTCCAGTCGGCCGTCAAGCCCTTCGTGTACGCGCTGGCGCTGGTCGACGCGGGCGCGAGCGACCTCGACGAGATCGGCATCGAGCCCACGGGCGAGGCGTTCGACGCCGTGCGCCTCGAGAGCGACACCGGGCGGCCGCCGAACCCGATGGTCAACGCCGGTGCCCTCCTGACTGCGAGCCTCGTCGCGGGCGGCTACGCGCAGGAGCGGTCCGACCGCATCCTCGAGGGACTGTCGGCACTGGCCGGCCGGGAGCTCGAGGTCGACGAGGAGGTCAGCCGCTCCGAGCACCTGAGCGGTGACCGCAACCGTGCCCTGGGGCACCTCATGCACTCGGCGGGCACGCTGCACGTCGAGGTCGAGGACGCGATCGAGGTCTATGCCCGCGCCTGCGCGGTCTCGGTCAGTGCCGAGACCCTCGCCGTCATGGGTGCGACGCTCGCCTTCGGCGGTCGGAACCCGGTGACCGGGGACCGGGTGCTCCCGGTCGAGGTCGTGCGCAGCACGTTGAGCGTCATGGCCACGTGCGGCATGTACGACGGGTCGGGCCGGTGGATGCACCGCGTCGGCATGCCGGCCAAGTCCGGCGTCGCGGGCGGTGTGGTGGCGTCGGCACCACGACACCTGGGCATCGGCGTCTACAGCCCGCCGCTCGACGAGCGCGGCAACAGCGTGCGCGGCGTGCTGGCCTGCGAGCGGCTCGCCGACGACCTCGGTCTGCACGCCTTCACGGTGGCCTGAGCGCGGTCAGAGGAGCAGCAGCAGGATCGCGGCCAGGAACAGGACACCGGCCACGCCCAGCAGGGCCAGGAGCGCGGCGCGACCGGCTCGGCCACGCCCGGTGCTGGCGAGCACGTCGGCGCGAGGATCACCGAGCACGAGCCGCTGCTGCTCGGCGAGGAACGTCTGGAACACCGCACCCCACGTGATGGCGCCCCGGTAGGCGAAGTGCCGGCCGGTGTCGGCCTCGACGAGCATCGGCAGCGCGATGACGGCCCACCGTCGGCGGGGCGGTGCCGCCGCCTCGTCGCGTGCCTGCTCGTCGGCGGTGCCGCTCACGACGACGGGCAGCACCGCGATCCCGTTGCCGGACCGTCGGCGGGCCCGGCCCGAGAGCGACCCGGCCCGGCCGGCCGTCGTCTCGGTCAGGCGGTCGACGTGGCCGGTCGTCGCGTGGTCCACGGGGAGGAGGACCACGACCGTGTGCAGGCGGGACAGGAACCAGCCGACCCTGCGGTCGCGACGGCGCAGGACGCGCGTCCCGACCGGCCAGTCGTCACCGGCGTCCACCGCCTCGTACCCCGCGGCGAGGAGCCGAGAGGTGGCTGCGTCGGTCCAGGCTTCGTGCACGTCGGCGGTCCCTCAGGAGTAGGGGCCCGAGAACGGGGCGGGGGCGTCGGGGTCGTCGACGTCGCCCTCGGTCTCGTGGTCCTGCTTCTGGTGCTTCGGGTCGTCCGTGGGCTCCGCGGAGTCGCGGGGGTCCTCGCTGGGGATGTCGCTCTTCCCGTTGTCGCTCATGGCCTCAGTGTGCGTCGGACGCCTCGGGTCCGCCCGTCGAGGCCCAGACGAGCTCGTCGCCCCGCCTGACCTCGGCCCGCTCGGCGCGCAGGTCGACGTCGACCACGAAGGGGCCACGGTGCATGACGACGTGACGGTCGTCGTCGGAGACCTCGACGACGAGGTCGGCCAGGGACGGGTCGCGCAGCTCGGGGTGCTCGTGCCGCAGGGCGACGAGCGAGCGGTAGGTGTCGAGGACCGCGCGGTGGGCGGGGTCCTCGAGCTCGTCCCAGCGCAGCGTCGAGCGCTCGACGGTGGCGTGGTCCATCGGGTCGGGCACCTCGGACTTGCCCCAGCCGTGCCGGCCGAACTCGCGCCGACGGCCGGTGCGCACGGCCTCGGCCAGCTCGGGGTCGGGGAACGAGGCGAAGAACTGCCACGGCGTGCTCGCGGCCCACTCCTCGCCCATGAACAGCATGGGTGTGAACGGGCCGAGCAGCACGAGCGCGGCCCCGCAGGCCAGCAGGTCGGCCGACACCGTGGCCGAGATGCGGTCGCCGGTGGCGCGGTTGCCCACCTGGTCGTGGTCCTGCAGGTACGTCACGAAGGCGGAGCCGGGCACGGTCTCGACGTCGACGGGTCGGCCGTGGCTGCGCCCTCGGAACGACGACCACGTGCCGTCGTGGAAGAAGGCGCCGCGCAGCACCTTGGCCAGCGCGCCGGGCGTCGCGAAGTCGGCGTAGTAGCCGTCGGTCTCGCCCGTCAGCGCCACGTGCAGCGCGTGGTGGACGTCGTCGCACCACTGCGCGTCCATGCCGAGGCCGCCACGGGCGCGGGGGGTGACCATGCGCGGGTCGTTGAGGTCGGACTCGGCCACCAGCGAGAGCGGTCGGCCCAGCGCCACCGACATGCGTTCCGTCTCGGCGGAGAGCTCCTCCAGGATCGGCAGGGCCCGCGTGTCGGCCAGGGCGTGGACCGCGTCGAGGCGCAGACCGTCCACGTGGAAGTGCTCGAACCACGTCATCGCGTTGTCGAGGACGTAGCGACGGACCTCGTCGGACCCCTCGCCGTCGAGGTTGAGGCCCGGCCCCCAGTCGTTCTGGCCGGCGAAGTACGGGCCGAAGCGGTCGAGGTAGGCGCCGGAGGGGCCGAGATGGTTGTAGACGACGTCGAGAACGACGCCGAGGTCGCGTGCGTGGCACGCGTCGACGAACCGCTTGAAGCCGTCGGGTCCGCCGTAGGGCTCGTGCACGGCACCCCAGAGGACGCCGTCGTAGCCCCAGCCGTGCGGGCCGTCGAAGCTGTTGACCGGCAGTACCTCGACCATCTCGACGCCCAGGTCGACGAGGTGGTCGAGCCGTTCGATCGCGGCGTCGAACGTGCGCCCTGGCGTGAACGTGCCGACGTGCAGTTCGTAGACCACCGAGCCGGGCAGCGCCCGGCCCGCCCAGGCGTCGTCGGACCAGGCGAAGGCGTCGTGGTCGTACGCCCGGGACGCCGCGTGGACACCGTGGGGCTGCCAGGACGAGCGAGGGTCGGGCAGCGGGGTCTCGTCGTCACCCAGCAGGAAGGCGTAGTCGGACCCGGCGGCCACCTCGGTCTCGAGCCACCACCAGCCGGACCGGGGCTCGCCCGGCTCCCACGCCTCCATCGGGTGGTCGACGCCGTCGACCCGCACCCGGACCCGCTCGTGGGCGGGCGCCCAGACGGTGACGGCCACCCTCAGACCACCCGGGTGGGCGGAGACTTCGTCTCGCTGGGATCAGTGGTGGGGATGCTGCCGAGCGCCTCGTCGACCTTCGCGAGGACGTCGGCGTCGAGGGTGACGCCGCTGGCGGCCGCGTTGGACTCCACCTGCTCGGGACGGGACGCCCCGACGATCGCGCCGGCGACGTTGTCGTTGGCGAGCACCCAGGCGACGGCCAGCTGGGCCATGGTGATGCCGAGGTCGTCGGCGATCGGGCGCAGCTGCTGCACGGCGGTGAGCACCTCGTCGTCGAGGAAGCGCTTGATCATGTCGGCGCCGCCCTTCTCGTCCGTGGCGCGGCTGCCCTCCGGAGGTGCTGCACCGGGCTCGTACTTGCCCGACAGCACGCCCTGCGCGATGGGCGACCAGACGATCTGTGAGAGGCCGAGCTCGCGGCTGGTGGGCACGACCTCGCCCTCGATGACGCGCCACAGCATCGAGTACTGGGGCTGGTTGGACACGAGCCGGAAGCCGAGGTCCTGCGCGAGCTCCTGGCCGGCGCGGATCTGGTCGGCCGTCCACTCGCTGACGCCGATGTAGTGCGCCTTGCCCGCGCGGACGACGTCGGCGAACGCCTGCATCGTCTCCTCGAGCGGCGTCTCGTGGTCGTAGCGGTGCGCCTGGTAGAGGTCGACGTAGTCGGTCTGCAGCCGCTGCAGCGAGCCGTCGATGGACTCCATGATGTGCTTGCGCGACAGGCCGGTGTCGTTCGGTCCGCCGGGGCCGGTGGGCCAGTAGACCTTCGTGAGGATCTCCAGCGACGCGCGACGCTCGCCCTTCAGCGCCTCGCCGAGCACCGACTCGGCCTTGCCGTTGGCGTAGACGTCGGCGGTGTCGAACGTCGTGATGCCGGCGTCGAGCGCCGCGCGGACGCACGCCGTGGCCGCGTCGTTCTCGACCTGGGACCCGTGGGTCAGCCAGTTGCCGTAGATGATCTCGCTGACCTTGAGGCCGCTGTTTCCGAGGTACCTGAACTCCATGCCTCGAGCCTAGTTCCGGTGCCCCACCGCGCGACTCGGACGGACGGCCCGGCCCCATCCCGGGCGTTTTGACGACTTGGCGTCGATTTCTCGCGCTGGAATCGACGCAAAGGCGTCAAAACGCGGAGTGGGCGGGACGTCGGGGGCCTGCGGCTGCGTTGGTGCGGGCTCGAGGGGAGTCGGCCTCCGAAAGGGCCTCGACGGGGCGGAGGGTCCGGCGCTAGGTGGGTCTCCCGGCCCCGGCCCGGCGTTTTGACGGCTTGACGACGATTCTTGCGTGCGGAATCGTCGTCAAGCCGTCAAAACGCGGGGCCGGGCCCGAGGGCTCGGGCTCGGCGCTGGTGCTGCTCGGTCGAGGCCCTTTCGGAGGCCACCCCGACGACGACCACAGCCCGCGCAGCTGGAGGGCCCACCGCCTGGGCAGGCGGGCTCGCCGGCGCCACCCGACCGGCGGGCGTCAGGCCCGTCGCGTCAGCAGGGCAACGGGGTAGGTCCGCAGCAAGTCGGCGAGACGGACGTCGCCGCCCTCGAGCACGGCGCCGGTGAGCACGTCGGTCCACGTCCCCTCGGCGAGCGGGAGGGTCGTCTCCGCCCAGCCGCCGCGCGCCTCGAGTCCCACGGGCAGACGAGTCACGACGGCGACGAGATCGTCGCTGCGACCGAAGGCGAGCGCGTGGTCGGCGGCGGGACCCCGGGCGGCCACCGCGCCGTAGCCGCGGAACAGCTCCGGCCGGTCGCGGCGAAGCGTCAGCACCCGACGCACGAGCGACGTCTTCGCCGCCCCCGACGCGTCGACCTCCGGCAACCAGCCGTCGTCGAGCCGGCGGAGCACCGCGCGGAAGGCCTCGTGGTCGACCGGGCGACGGTTGTCGGGGTCGACGAGCGAGTGGTCCCAGCCCTCGGTGCCCTGGTAGACGTCGGGCACGCCCGGTCCGGCCAGCTGCAGCAGCTTCTGGCTGAGCGAGACCGTCCGGCCGGGTCCCTCGATCCGGTCGACGAGCGCCTGCACCTCGTCGCCGACCTCGGCCCGCACACGGGCGGGCCAGGCGCGGATCGAGTCCTCGAAGGCCTCGTCGGTCTCGGTCCAGGTGGTGCGGATCTTGGACTCGCGCGCCGCCTTGAGCAGGTAGTCGGTCAGCCGCTCGTCGCTGATGGGCCACGCCCCGAGCAGGGTCTGCCAGGCCAGCAGGTCGAGGGCGGGCTCGTCGAGCCCGCAGCGGGCCGACCAAGCCGCGATCGCGTCCGTCGCCTCGTCGCCGACCTCCGCCAGCACCAGCATCCGGGCGCGGGTGTCCTCCGACCGCTTCGTGTCGTGCGTCGTGAGCGCCGTCATGGCGGCCGGGTGGTCGGCCTCCCTGGCAGCGGCGAGCGCGTGGAAGCCCTCCACGTCGACGCCCCACACGTCGGGGGAGCCGCCCACCTCGTTGAGCGCGACGAAGCGCGTGAACCGGTAGAAGGTGGTGTCCTCGGTGCCCTTGGCCACGACCATGCCGGACGTCTGCTGGATGCGGGTGGCGAGCTCGCCCTGCGGGGCCTCGCGGACCTGCGCGTCGAGCGCGGTCAGGGCCTCGCCGACGTCGGGCCGACGGCTGCGCGCCGTGTCGATCGCCCGCGTCCAGTCGTCCTCGCCCTCGGGCAGGTAGGACCGGTAGACGCCGAAGGCCACCATCGTCTCCGCGACGGCCGTGCGTGCGGCGTCCCCGGGCACGTCGCGCAGCAGTCCGGCGATGCGACGGACCTCGGCCACGAGCACCTTCTGCGTCACCATGCGCCGTGCGTCCTCCTCGACGGCGGCGTAGTCCGACGGCGCTCCGAGGCGCTCGGACAGCGCCTGCCAGGGAGCCTCGCCGCCCCGCCCGTCGACGCCACCGTCGAGCAGCACGCCCTCGACCTCGCGCATGGCGTCGTACCCGGTGGTCCCGTCGGCGGGCCAGCTCGCGGGCAGGTCCTCGCCCGGGTGCAGGATCTTCTCGACGACGAGCCACGCGTCGGGCGCGGCCTCGTGCAGGCGCTGCAGGTAGCCGCCGGGGTCGGACAGGCCGTCCGGGTGGTCGATGCGCAGCCCGGTCACCCGGCCCTCGGACACCCAGCGCAGCACCTCGCGGTGGGCGTCGTCGAAGACGGTCGGGTCCTCGACCCGCACGGCGGCCAGCGTCGTGATGTCGAAGAACCGGCGGTAGTTCAGCTCGGACGCCCCGCGGCGCCAGCCGACGAGCTCGTAGTGCTGTCGGTCGTGGACCTGCTGCGGGGTCAGCGACGCGAAGCCCGGGTCGGCCAGCGTCGCGGCGTCGATCGGGAACCGGTGGTCGTAGTACGTGAGCTCGTCGCCGTCGACCGCCAGCTCCGCGACCTCGGCGTCGTCGCCGAGGACGGGCACCAGCACCCGGCCGCGCGACCAGTCGACGTCGAAGTGCCCGGCCCACGCCGAGCGCTCTCCCTCGGCGAGCACCGACCACCACCACGGGTTCGCCCGCGGCACCTCGACCGACATGTGGTTCGGCACCACGTCGACCACGAGCCCCATCCCGGCGTCGCGCACGGCGTCCGTGAGGGAGTCCCAGCCGTCGGGTCCGCCCAGCTCGGGCCGGGCCCGCGTGGGGTCGGTGACGTCGTAGCCGTGCGTGGAGCCGGGTGTCGCGTCGAGCACCGGCGACACGTACACCGCGCCGACGCCGAGGTCGCGCAGGTACGGCACGAGCGCCTCGGCCTCCGCGAACCCGAAGCCCGGCCGCAGCTGCAGCCGGTACGTCGACGTGGGCGTGCTCACGACTCGACCCGCTGCAGCACCACCAGCGAGCGGCCCTCGAGCTCGACCGTCGCGCCGCCCTCGATCAGCTCGTCGCCCGGCTCGGCGACCGTGCCGCTCGCGGTGTCGACCACGACCGCCCACGTGCTGGCGTACTCGCCGTCCGGCACGGTGAACGCGATGCCCTCGTGGTGGGCGTTGAACGCCATCAGGAAGGAATCGTCGACGACGCGCTCGCCCCGCTCGTCGCGGTCGGCGATCGCCCGGCCGTTGAGGAACACCGCGATCGAGCGGCCGAAGCCGTCGTCCCAGTTCTGCTCGGTCATCTCCTCGCCGGCCGGCGTGAACCAGGCGATGTCGCGCAGCTCGTCACCCTTGCGGATCGGCTTGCCCTGGAAGAACCGGCGGCGCCGGAACACCGGGTGGGCGGTGCGGAACGCGGCGAGGGCCGAGGTGAACCCGAGCAGGGAGTGCTCGTGCTCGTCGAGGTCCCAGTCGACCCACGCGACCTCGTTGTCCTGGCAGTAGACGTTGTTGTTGCCGCCCTGGCTGCGGCCCAGCTCGTCGCCGTGCAGCACCATCGGCACACCCTGCGAGAGCAGCATGGTGGCCAGGAAGTTGCGACGCTGTCGGCGGCGCAGCTCGAGGATCTCCGGGTCGTCGGTCGGGCCCTCCACGCCGCAGTTCCACGACCGGTTGTCGTCGGCGCCGTCACGACCGTCCTCGCCGTTGGCCTCGTTGTGCTTCTGCTCGTACGACACGAGGTCGTTCAGGGTGAAGCCGTCGTGGGCCGTCACGAAGTTGATCGACGCGTACGGGCGCCGGCCGTTGTCCTGGTAGAGGTCGGACGAGCCGCTGATCCGCGACGCGAACTCGCCCAGCGTCGACGGCTCGCCGCGCCAGAAGTCGCGCACGGTGTCGCGGTACAGGCCGTTCCACTCCGTCCACAGCGGCGGGAAGTTGCCCACCTGGTAGCCGCCGGGGCCCACGTCCCACGGCTCGGCGATCAGCTTCACCTGGCTGACCACCGGGTCCTGCTGCACCAGCTCGAAGAAGGTGGCCAGCTTGTCCACGTCGTAGAACTCGCGCGCCAGCGTGGCCGCCAGGTCGAAGCGGAACCCGTCGACGTGCATCTCGGTGACCCAGTAGCGCAGGGAGTCCATGATGAGCTGCAGCGGCGTGGGGTGGCGCACGTTCAGCGAGTTCCCGGTGCCGGTGTAGTCCATGTAGTGCTGCTCGTCGTCCTCGACGAGGCGGTAGTAGGCCTGGTTGTCGATGCCGCGCATCGACAGCGTCGGCCCGAGGTGGTTGCCCTCCGCGGTGTGGTTGTAGACGACGTCGAGGATGACCTCGATGCCCGCGGCGTGCAGCGCGCGGACCATGCCCTTGAACTCCTGCACCTGGCGACCTGGCTGTGAGGTGTAGGCGTCGTGGGGGGCGAAGAAGCCGATCGTGTTGTAGCCCCAGTAGTTCGTCAGGTCCTTCTCGACGAGGTAGTGGTCCGTGACGAACTGGTGCACGGGGAGCAGCTCGATGGCGGTCACGCCGAGGCCGGTCAGGTGCTCGATCACGGCGGGGTGCGCGAGCGCCGCGTAGGTGCCGCGCAGCTCCTCGGGGACGTCGGGGTGGGTCATCGTGAGCCCCCGGACGTGAGCCTCGTAGATGATCGACTCGTTGTAGGGGCGGCGCGGCGGTCGGTCGTCGGCCCAGTCGAAGAACGTGTCGACCACGAGCGAGAACGGCACGTGGCCGGCGGAGTCGTCGTCGTTCGGCTCGTCGGGCGATCCCATCTCGTAGGCGAAGAGCGACGGGTCCCAGTCGGGCTGGCCCTGCACGGCCTTCGCGTACGGGTCGATGAGCAGCTTCTGCGGGTTGCAGCGCAGGCCGTTCTCGGGGTCCCAGGGGCCGTGCACGCGGTAGCCGTAGCGCTGGCCGGGGCCGATGCCGGGCAGGAAGCCGTGGTGGACGAAGCCGTCCACCTCCTCGAGACGGACGCGGGTCTCGGTGCCCGACTCGTCGAAGAGGCACAGCTCCACGAGGTCGGCGACCTCCGAGAACAGGGCGAAGTTGGTGCCGGTGCCGTCGTACGTGGCACCGAGCGGGTAGGGCGATCCGGGCCAGGGGCGCACGGGGGTCTCCTCGGGTGGGGGGTGAGTCAGGTGGTGGTCGGGCGGGCGGCGCGCAGCGGGGCGACGGCGGCCTGCACCCGGGGGTGGTCGAAGAAGGCGTCGAGGTCCACGGGAAGGCGGACCTTCCAGTTGGGGTACTCGTCCACGGTGCCCGGCAGGTTCGGCTGACGCACCTGGCCGACGGCGTCGGAGGGTGAGCTCAGCACCAGGCGCGACGCGGCCGGGGCGATGACGGCGTGCAGCGCGACGAGCAGGTCGTCGGTGTCGACGCCCTCGGCGCGCAGCAGGTCGAGCAGCGCCTCCTTGTCGGCGGCCGCGGTGGCGAGCGCGTCGTCCACCGGCTCGCCCAGCAGGTCGAGCCGGTCCTGGACGTGGATGCGTTCGTCGCGCAGCCAGCCCTCGACCGTCGGCAGGTCGTGGGTGCTGATGCTCGCCATGGTCTCGGGCTCCCAGGCGCGGGGCGGTACGTGCGGCTGCCCCGGGGCGTCCCAGTCGCGTTCGAACCACAGCACGGCCGAGCTGAGGATGCCGCGCGCGTGCATGGTCTCGGTGACCACGTCCTCGACGGTGCCGAGGTCCTCGCCGACGACGATGGCGCCGGCACGGGTGGCCTCGAGCAGCAGGACGGCGAGCATCACGTCGGCGTCGTAGTGGACGTACGTGCCGCGGTGCGCGGGCTCGCCCGGCGGGATCCACCACAGCCGCCACAGACCCGCCACGTGGTCCACGCGGATGCCGTCACCGTGGCGCAGCACGCTGCGGACGACGTCGCGGAAGGGTGCGTAGCCGGTCTCGAGCAGGCGGTCCGGCCGCCACGGCGGGAGGTCCCAGTCCTGGCCGAGCGGGTTGAAGGCGTCGGCCGGGCAGCCGACCCGCACGTCGGAGGCGAACACGCTCTGCAGGGCCCAGGCGTCGGCGCCTCCGGGGTGCACGCCCACGGGCAGGTCGTGCACGAGTCCCACGGCCATGCCGGCGTCGTGGGCCGCGTCGCGGGCGGCGTCGAGCTGCTGACGGCACAGGTGCTGGAGCCAGGCGTGGAAGGCGACGCGGTCGGCCAGGTGGTCGCGGGCCCGGGCCACGGCCTCGGAGGTCGGGTCGCGCAGCGGCTCGGGCCACGTCCGCCAGTCGGCGCCGTGCTGCTCGGCCAGGGCCGAGAACGTGGCGAAGGCGGCCAGGTCGGGCTCGGCGTCGAGGTCGACGTCCTCGTCGGCGGGGGCGAAGGGTCGCAGCAGCTCCAGGGCCGCGCGCTTCGCCTCCCACACGGCGTCGTGGGCGAGCAGGTCGTCCGCGGGATCGGGGTCCGGTGCTAGCCGTAGCACCTGGTCGCGGACCGACGGGTCGGCCGCGGCGAAGGCGTCGACGTCGGTCACGCGCAGGTAGAGCGGGCTCGCGAACCGTCGGCTCGACGGGGAGTAGGGGGAGCGGACGAGCGGCGTCGACGGCACGAACGCCTGCACCGGGTTGACCAGCAGCACGCCGGCGCCCTGCTCGGTGGCGGCGCGCCGGGCCAGGTCGGCGAGGTCGACCAGGTCGCCCATCTGCCACGACCCGGCCGAGTGCAACGCGTACAGCTGGAGCATCCAGCCCCACGTGCGCGGCACCTCCGGCAGTCGGGCAGGGGCGACGACGAGCGTCACGTCCTGGTCGTCGGTGACGAACCGGTGCCAGCCGAGCGGCAGGTCCGCGGGCAGCGTCCCGTCGACGTCGAGGTGGCCGCCGTCCTCCAGCAGCACCCGACCCGCCACGCCGACCTCGCGGGCCACGCCCTGCGTCGCGGCGATGGTCGACTCGAGCGGTCGGGCGTCGGCCGCGGCGCGCTCGAGTGCGTGGCCGACCGCCTCCGGCGTCGTGGCATCGACGCCCAGCTGACCGAGCACGGCCACGACGACCTCGCGGTCCACCTCGACCGGGCGCCGGTCCGAGCCCTCGTACGCGACCGCGACGCCGTGGGCCGCGGCGAGGCGCGCGAGGTCGTCAGCGTCGGAGGGGGGCATGTCGTCCAGCATGGTCGCGGACGGCCCGGCCCACCACTTCGGGGCACGAGGGAGCGGTCACACCCGCGGCTTACCCGACGGGGACGGAGGCAAACCGACGCCGTTCACACCCGCGACACGAGGCGGGCCTACGCTTCTCGGGTGGACTGGAGCGACTACGACGCGGCCCTCTTCGACCTCGACGGTGTCATCACCCCGACGGCCGAGGTGCACATGCGCGCCTGGAACCAGATGTTCAACGACTTCCTGACGGCGCGGGGGGTCGAGGAGCCGTACACCGACGACGACTACTACCGGTACGTCGACGGCAAGCCGCGCTACGACGGCGTGCGCTCGTTCCTGGCCTCGCGCGACATCGAGCTGCCCGAGGGCACGCCCGACGACGCCCCCGAGGAGGAGACCGTCGGCGGGCTCGGCAACCGCAAGAACGTGGCCTTCGAGGAGGTCCTCGACCGCGACGGCGTGGTCGCGTACCCGGGCTCCGTGGCGCTCGTGGAGCAGCTGGCCGCCGCCGGCACGCAGATGGCGATCGTCTCCAGCTCGCGCAACGCCCCCAAGGTGCTGCGCGCCGCCGGGCTCATCGACCACTTCCCGGTGATCGTCGACGGCGTCGTGGCGGGGGACCGCCAGCTCGCCGGCAAGCCCGCGCCCGACACCTTCCTCTTCGCCGCGCAGCAGCTCGACGTCGAGCCGTCGCGCGCCGTGGTGCTCGAGGACGCCACCTCGGGCGTCGCCGCGGGCCACGCCGGACGCTTCGGCCTGGTCGTGGGCGTCGACCGCGGCGCCGGAGCCGACGCGCTGCGCGAGCACGGAGCCGACGAGGTCGTGAGCGACCTGCGAGACCTGCTCTGATGTCGCCGCTCGACCAGCCCGCACCCGGCACCGACGAGGACCGCGGCTTCGGCCCCTCGCACGAGGCGCCGCCGGTGCGCGACTTCCTCGACCGCTCGCGGTTCCCCGTGGACCCGTGGAAGCTCACCGAGGTCCGGTACGACAGCAGCGACCTGGGCCTCACCGAGACCGTGTTCGCCGTCGGCAACGGCTACCTCGGCCTGCGCGGCAACGTGGAGGAGGGGCGCGACTCCCACACGCACGGCACGTTCGTGAACGGCTTCCACGAGACGTGGCCGATCCAGCACGCGGAGGAGGCCTTCGGGTTCGCCCGGGTCGGCCAGACCATCGTCAACGCCCCCGACGCCAAGATCATCCGGCTCTACGTCGACGACGAGCCGCTGCTGCTCTCGGTGGCCGACCTGCTCGGCTACGAGCGCAGCCTCGACCTGCGCGAGGGCGTGCTGCGGCGGAGCCTGCTGTGGAGGACGCCGTCGGGCAAGCGGGTCCGGATCGACTCCACCCGCATGGTCAGCCTGGCGCAGAAGCACCTCGCGATCATGACCTTCGAGGTCACGCTGCTCGACGACTCCGCGCCCGTCGCGATCTCGTCGCAGATCCTCAACCGCCAGGACGGCGAGGACGAGTACCACGTGCGCGCCAGCGCGATGGGTGAGGGCAAGGTCGGCGAGGGCAACGATCCCCGCAAGGCCGAGCGGCTCCAGCGCCGTGTGCTCGAGCCGCAGGAGCAGCTCGGCGAGCCCGACACCGGACGCGTGGCGCTGGGGTACCGGTGCGCCGAGAGCGGCATGACGCTCGCCGTGATGGCCGACCACGACCTGCAGACCGAGAACATGGTCACGAGCCGCGTGGTCACCGGCGACGACCTCGCGAAGACGACGTTCCGGATCGCCGCCGAGCCCGGCGTGCCCATCCGGCTCACCAAGACGGTGGCCTACCACACGTCGCGCGGGGTGCCCTCGCGCGAGCTGCTGGACCGCTGCCGACGCACCCTCGACCGGGTGCGCGAGCAGGGCGTGGAGCAGCAGACGAGCGACCAGCGCGCCTGGCTCGACGACTTCTGGGCGCGCGCCGACGTGGAGGTCCCCGGCCAGCCCGAGATCCAGCAGGCCATCCGCTGGAACCTGTTCTCGATCGTGCAGGCGTCGGCGCGGGCCGAGGGCCAGGGCATCCCCGCGAAGGGGGTGACCGGCTCGGGCTACGGCGGCCACTACTTCTGGGACACCGAGGTCTACGTCATGCCGTTCCTGACGTACACGACCCCGAGCGCGGCCCGCAACGCGCTGCGGTTCCGCTACTCGCTGCTCGACGCGGCCCGCCGTCGCGCCGACCAGCTCGCCCAGAAGGGCGCCCTGTTCCCGTGGCGGACCATCAACGGCGAGGAGGCGTCGGCGTACTACGCGGCCGGCACCGCGCAGTACCACATCGACGCCGACATCGCGTACGCGCTGAGCCAGTACATCGGCGCCACGGGCGACACCGAGTTCCTCGACCGCCAGGGCATCGACATCTTCGTCGAGACGGCCCGGCTGTGGGCCGACCTCGGCTTCTGGCGCAGCGAGGAGGGCGGCACCTTCCACATCCACAGCGTCACGGGTCCCGACGAGTACACGACGGTCGTGAACGACAACCTGTACACGAACGTCATGGCGCGCTTCAACCTGCGCCGGGCGGCCGAGGCGGTCCGCACCCTCCAGCACGCCAACCCCGCCGCCTACGAGGCCGCGGCCGAGCGGCTCTCGCTCACCGAGGAGGAGGTCGAGGAGTGGGGACGTGCCGCGCGCGGCATGAGCATCCCGTTCGACGAGCACCTCGGCATCCATCCGCAGGACTCGCACTTCCTCGAGCGCGAGATGTGGGACCTCGACCACACGCCGCTCGACAGCCGCCCCCTGCTGCTGCACTACCACCCGCTGGTCATCTACCGGTTCCAGGTGCTCAAGCAGGCCGACGTCGTGCTGGCGCTGTTCCTGCAAGGCGAGGACTTCACGCCCGAGCAGAAGCGCGCCGACTTCGAGTACTACGACCCGATCACCACGGGCGACTCGACGTTGTCGGCCGTCGTGCAGTCGATCATCGCGGCCGAGGTCGGGTACCACGACCTGGCGTACCGCTACTTCCTGTCGGCGCTCTTCGTCGACCTGGCCGACCGGCACGGCAACACGTCCGACGGCGTCCACGTGGCGTCGACCGGTGGCGTGTGGAGCGCCGTGGCCGCCGGGTTCGGCGGGTTCCGCGACCTCGGCGCCGGGCAGTGGTGCATCGACCCCCGCCTGCCCGACGACTGGGAGTCGCTCACCTACCGGGTCACGCTGCGGGGCACCCGGGTGCGTGTGACGGTGCGCCCCGAGGAGCTCGACCTCACCGTGGAGGACGGCGCGGGACAGCTCGTGTTCGACGTGCGCGGCACCGAGGTCGTCGTGGGCCCGGGCGAGCCGGTCACGGTCGCCCTCGCGGGCCAGGGGCCGCGGCTCGAGGGTGAGCCGCCGAACCCGGCCGGCACGCGCCGCTCCGACGGCACCGTCATCACGGCGATCGTCCCCGGCGCCTGAGGCGGCGCCGTCTGGCGGGTCGCGCGTCTGGCGGGTCGCGCGCCGGGCGGGTGCACCGTCCGGTCGCGCCTGCGGGCACCTGCCTAGACTGACGGACGTGTTGATCGTGAGGTACGAGGTCAGTGACGGCAGGTCGGGCGAGGACGTCGTGCTCGTCGACCAGAAGTGGTCGTTCGGGCGGTTCGGTGGTGAGGAGACCCCCACCGTCGAGACCGACGACCGGCGGGTCAGCCGCGGCGCCCTGGTGATCCGCGACAGCGGCCCCGGCCCGGTCGTCTTCCGGGGGCAGCGCGGCGAGCAGGCCCGGGTGGGCCTGGTCTCCGACGACGGCAGCACCGAGTGGCTCGAGGAGGGCAAGGCCGGCAACCTCACGGCCACGGCCCGTCGCGTCACGTTCGACCTCGACGACGAGAACGTGCTCACGCTCGAGGTCGACTTCGCCGACCGCGGCAGCGTGGTCGAGCGCCAGCAGCAGGCGGCCCAGCCCCACCTCGCGGTGGTGCCCGAAGCGACCGACGTCCCATGAGCGAGCGGAGCGCCGACGACGCCGGAGCCGCCCACACCGGTTCGGTCGACATCGCGTTCCTCCAGCTGCTCCCGAAGGCCGAGCTGCACGTGCACCACGTCGGGTCGGCATCGATCGAGGCGGTGTCCACGCTGGCACAGCGCCACGAGGGCAGCACGCCCGTGCCGACCAACCCCACGGCGCTCGCCGACTACTTCCGGTTCACCGACTTCGCGCACTTCATCGAGGTCTACCTCTCGGTCGTGGACCTGCTGCGCACGCCCGACGACCTCTGGACCCTCACCCACCAGGTGGGCACCGACCTCGCGGCGCAGAACGTGCGGTACGCCGAGCTGACGCTCACGCCGTACACGTCGATCGTGCGCGGGATCCCCGCCGAGGCCTACCTCGAGGCCGTCGAGGACGCCCGCCGTCGGGTGGAGGCCGAGACCGGCCTGGTGCTGCGCTGGATCTTCGACGTCCCCGGCGAGTCCGGGGTGGAGGCGGCCGACGTGACGCTCGACGTCGCGCTGCGGCTGCGTCCGGACGCACTGGTGGGCTTCGGCCTGGGTGGCCCCGAGGTCGGCGTCCCGCGGCCGCAGTTCGCGCCGCACTTCGACGCCGCCCGCGCCGCGGGGCTGCGCAGCGTCCCGCACGCGGGTGAGTCCACCGGCCCGCAGACGATCCGCGACGCGATCGAGCACCTCGGGGCCGAACGCATCGGCCACGGCATCGCCGCCGCGCAGGACCCCGAGCTCATGGCGCTGCTCGCCGAGCGCGGGATCGTGCTCGAGATCTGCCCGACGTCGAACGTGTGCACCCGCTCCGTACCGTCGCTCGCCGAGCACCCGCTGCCCACGCTGGTGGCCGCCGGGGTCCCGGTGACGATCAACAGCGACGACCCGCCCATGTTCGGCACCACCCTGTCGCGCGAGTACGCGGTGGCCGCCGACCTGCTCGGCCTCGACCGCGCGGGCGTCGTCGACCTGGCGCGAGCCGCCGTCGACGCCTCCTTCGCCACGGACGCGCTCAAGACCTCGCTGCACGCCGAGCTCGGACGCGTCGTCTCCTGACGAACGAGGACCGCCCGGCACCCCAGGGTGCCGGGCGGTCCGCGTTCACGGGTCAGGCGCGCTGGCGCCGGACTCCGATGCCCAGGGCGATCGCCACCGCCGCACCCAGCCAGGCCAGGTCACGTCCGCGCAGCACCCGGCGGGGCGCCGGACGGCTCGAGACGGAAGCCGGGGCCACCAGTGCCGGAAGCGCTGCCGAAGGAGGCGGACCGGCCATCGCGACGTGACCCACCGCGACCGAGGTCGGCGCAGCCTCGTCGGAGCGGCTGCCCCGGCGCAGGACCGTCATGCCGGCGAGTGCGAGCATCGCGCCGGCCGCGAGCAGCCAGAGCGAGGCGCCACCGGCGTCGGGCAGGGCGCCACCGCCGTCGGAGCCCCCGGCAGTGCCGGTCTCGTCGTCGCCGGGGGCGTCGGTCTGGACGGTCGGCTCGTCGGGGTCGGGGTCCCCGCCGGGATCCACCACGACGATCTCGTCGCAGTCGGCCGCGACGCCGGCGTCGCCCGAGACGACGTACGGCACGCCGAGCGGCTCGCCCTCGCCGTCCACCAGCTCGAAGCCCTCGACCGGGGTGAACTCGATGGTCCACGGACCGGTGAGACCGTCGCCCTGCGTGAACTGCGCCACCACGCCCGCCGTGGGCACGACGGACACGCGGTTGAGCCCGTCGATCGCGACCAGCGCCGAGACCGCGTCGTCCACGGCGCAGGTCGGCTCGGTCGTGAAGGCCGGGGTGACGCCCGTCGGCTCGGGGTCCACGACCACGATCTCGTCGCAGTCGGCGGCGACGCCGGCATTGCCCGAGACCACGTACGGGCTCTCGAGCGGGTCGCCCTCGTCGTCGACGAGCGTGTAGCCGTCGGCCGGCGTGAACGTGAGCTCCCACGGACCCGTGATGCCGTCACCCTCGGTGAAGGTGGCGATGACGCCGACCGTCGGGGTGATGACGGCGGTGAACAGGCCGTCGAGCACGAACAGCGCGCGCGGCATCCCGCCGTCGGTCGGGCACGTGGGTGCCGTCGCGAACTGGGGAGTCGCCTCCAGCGGCTCGGGATCGGTCACGTCGGGGAGGCAGTCCTCGATGGTGGGGACGGGCAGGTCGTCGCCGACGTAGCCGATGGCCGTGGAGCGGTCCTGGCCGTCGGCGAAGTAGCTGTACGGGAAGGAGCCGGTGAAGCCCTCGCCCTTGAGCGTGCTGACCGAGACCGAGATGATGGTCTGGAACGTCTCCGACACGCCGGGCTTGCCGACGAACTTGCAGACGTAGACCTTCTTGTCGTCGTCCTCGTCGCCGGGGTCCACCGGGTCGACCGGATCGACGGGGTCCACCGGGTCGACGGAATCCACGCCGCAGCTGGCGGAGGTGGGCGCGGGCTCGTCCTTCACGTCGTAGCCGATGGCCGTGGAGCGGTCCTGGCCGTCGGCGAAGTAGCTGTACGGGAAGGAGCCGGTGAAGCCCTCGCCCTTGAGCGTGCTGACCGAGACCGAGATGATGGTCTGGAACGTCTCCGCCACGCCGGGCTTGCCGACGAACTTGCAGACGTAGACCTTCTTGTCGTCGTCCTCGTCGACGGGGTCCACCGGGTCGACCGGATCGACGGGGTCCACCGGGTCGACGGAATCCACGCCGCAGCTGGCGGCGGTGGGCGCGGGCTCGTCCTTCACGTCGTAGCCGATGGCCGTGGAGCGGTCCTGGCCGTCGGCGAAGTAGCTGTACGGGAAGGAGCCGGTGAAACCCTCGCCCTTGAGCGTGCTGACCGAGACCGAGATGATGGTCTGGAACGTCTCCGCCACGCCGGGCTTGCCGACGAACTTGCAGACGTAGACCTTCTTCGACTCGTCATCGTCGCCGCCGTTGCCGCCGGAGCCGGGCTCGCCGCCGTTTCCACCGTCGCCACCGTTGCCGCCCGAGCCGGGCTCGCCGCCGTTGCCGCCGTTGCCGCCGGAGCCGCCGGAGCCGGGCTCGCCGCCGTTTCCACCGTCGCCACCGTTGCCGCCGGAGCCGACGGGAACACCGCCGCTGCCGCCGTTGCCGCCGCCAGGGTTGCCGCCACCACCGGGGTTGTCACCGCCGCCGGGGTTGCCGCCGCCGCCGGGGTTGCCGCCGCCGCCGGGGTTGCCGCCGGCGCCGGGGTTGCCGCCGGCGCCGGGGTTGCCGCCGCCGCCGGAGTTGTCACCGCCGCTACCACCGGGGTTGCTCGGCTTGGCAGCCTCGTCGGGCTGGTCGGAAGGGGCCTGGACGCTGGTGTCCGGGTCGTCCGCCGCGAGTGCCGGCGCGGGCATCAGGGCCGTGCCCGCGACGAGCGCGAGCACGGACAGGAATCTCTTGAGCATGGGAGGAGTCCGTTCGGGGGAACAGCGCGTCGAGGGGGCGGGCGCAAGGGAGTTGAGGAGGCGAGCGACCGGACGTCGACGCTCGTGCTGCTCAACGAGCGCCCCGAGTGGGTGTCACGGTGGTCGAACCGAATTTTCCTTGGAATTGCAGCCAATTCGGGACCTGGAGGGCAGGAGTGACTCCTTCCCACCCTCGTGCTCCACGGTAGGCTCGCCCGCCCAGCGCCACCATCGCCGAACAGGGCCATTTCCGCTCACCCGGAAGGACCATGGTCCCGGGCGCGGTGGTGGGGGAGGCCTAGTGCTTCTGCGTCGCGGGCAGGACCGGGACCCGCACGAGGAGCACGCCGGGACGGACCTCGGCGGTGATCTCGGTGCCCTCCTCGACGGGGTCACCGTCGAGCTGCATGGGGGTGGGGCCCGAGGCCTTCACGTGCACACGTCGGCCGGTGAAGCGGTCGAGGCGGTCGTTGGTGCGCTTGCGGCGGGCGATCACGCGCAGCGCGATCGAGACCCAGCCGAACAGCCGACGCGGTGCGATGACCACCACGTCGAGCTCACCGTCGTCGACCTGGGCGTCGGGCAGCAGGGGCAGACCGGCCTGCAGGAAGCCGACGTTGCCGATGACCACGGTGCGGGCGCGGAAGGTCCGGGGCTCACCGTCGTCGACGGTGATGGTGACCTTCATGCCCGGGAAGCGCAACGCCTTGACGCCGGACACGAAGTAGGCGGCCCAGCCGACCTTCTTCTTCAGCTCGTCGTTGACGCCGGTCATGATCATGGCGTCCATGCCGAGGCCGGCCATGACCAGGAAGCTGGTGTCGACACCGGCGTCGGTCGTGAACCGGGCCAGGTCGATCGCCTTGTCCTGGCCGCCGAAGGCGACCTCGAGCGCGTCGCGTGGGTTGAGCGGGACGCCGAGGTTGCGGGCCAGCAGGTTGCCGGTGCCGTGCGGGATGATCGCCACCGCGACGCCGGTGCGGGCCGCCTCCTCGCACACCGCGCGGACGGTTCCGTCGCCACCGGCGGCGACGATCAGGTCCACGTCGGCCTCGAGGGCGGCCTGTGCCTGCCCGTAGCCGGGATCCTCCACGGTGGTCTCGAACCACAGCGGCTCGTTCCACTCGTTCTGGTCCGCCACGAGTCGCACCCGCGTCTTGAACTCCTCGACGTCGGCGACCTTCGACGGGTTCAGCACGACGGCGGCACGCTTGCGTCCGGTCCCGGTGAGCACGGCGAGCTCCGAGGGAAGGCGGCTGGCGTCGGTGGCGACGACCAGCCAGAGGGCCACGGCCACCAGGGCGCCGAAGGCGAGACCCGCCGTGACGTCGGTGAGGTAGTGCACCCCGAGCAGCACCCGGTCGGCCGCGGTGACGAGCGCCAGCAGGGTCCAGAGGGAGAGCAGGATGCGACGCTTCCATCCGCGACCGGTGGCCACGATGGTCAGCATCGCCAGCACGGTGAACAGGACCCCGGCGCCGGCGGCATGGCCGCTCGGGAACGAGTACCCGCCGATCTCGTGGACCGGGTCCTCCCAGGCCGGACGGGGTCGCGCGAAGACGAGCTTGACGAGTGCGTTGCCGCCGATCGCCACGACACCGCTCAGCACGACCCAGATCCCGATGCGCCACTCACGGCGCACCAACGCGATCGCGGCCACGACGGCGAGCGCGATGCCCACACCGACGTTCGACAGGACGAGCGCGATCACCTCGAGCACGTCGACCAGCCACGGGCGCGAGTAGCTGATGTCGAAGGCCGCCTGCGCGACCTCGCCGTCGAGGTCCTGCGAGGCGTCGGTGACCACGAGGGTGGCCAGGGCGACGAGCAGCACCACGAGCGCCACGAGGACGGCGGCGTACACGCCACCTCGGCCGGGCTCGGCGCGGCGCAGGTCGATCGACACGGTGTCCTCTCGGGTGGTGCGGGCTCGGATCAGCGTAGTGCGCACCGGCCCCGGACGCTTCGAGGCGGTGCCCCGGGCTCGTGGTGAGCCCGGCGACACCGCCTCGTCGTCGAAGGAGGGTGCGGGTCAGCGCTCCTCGGTACCGGCGATGAAGGCCTCGAGGCGCTCGCGGCCGATGTCGTCGGGACGCTGCTCCGGCGGGCTCTTCATCAGGTACGACGAGGCGCTCAGCAGGGCGCCGCCGATGCCACGGTCCTTGGCGATCTTCGCCGCACGGATGGCGTCGATGATGATGCCGGCGGAGTTCGGCGAGTCCCACACCTCGAGCTTGTACTCCAGGTTGAGGGGCACGTCGCCGAACGCACGACCCTCGAGGCGCACGTACGCCCACTTGCGGTCGTCGAGCCACGCCACGTAGTCCGACGGGCCGATGTGCACGTTGCGGTCGTTGGCGCCGACGCCGGCGAGCGAGCCGGTGAGGTTCGACGTGACGGCCTGGGTCTTCGAGACCTTCTTGGACTCCAGGCGCTCACGCTCGAGCATGTTCTTGAAGTCCATGTTGCCGCCGACGTTCAGCTGGTAGGTGCGGTCGAGCGAGACGCCGCGGTCCTCGAACAGCTTGGCCATGACGCGGTGCGTGATGGTGGCACCGACCTGGCTCTTGATGTCGTCGCCGATGATCGGGACGCCGGCGTCCTCGAACTTCTTGGCCCACTCGGGATCGGAGGCGATGAAGACGGGCAGGGCGTTGACGAACGCGACCTTGGCGTCGATGGCGCACTGCGCGTAGAACTTGTCGGCCTCCTCCGAGCCCACCGGAAGGTAGGACACGAGCACGTCGGCCTGCGTGTCCTTGAGCACCTGGACGACGTCGACGGCGGGGGCGTCGGACTCCTCGATGGTCTGCAGGTAGTACTTGCCGAGGCCGTCGAGCGTGTGGCCGCGCTGCACCGTGACGCCGGTGGGCGGCACGTCGGCGATCTTGATGGTGTTGTTCTCGCTGGCGGTGGTGGCGTCCGCCAGGTCGAAGCCGACCTTCTTGGCGTCGACGTCGAACGCGGCGACGAACTCGATGTCGTTGACGTGGTAGTCGCCGAACTGGACGTGCATGAGGCCGGGGACGGTGCCCGCCGGATCGGCGTCCTTGTAGTACTCGACGCCCTGGATGAGCGACGTGGCGCAGTTGCCGACGCCGACGATCGCGACGCGGATCTGGTTGGTGGCCGAACCCATGGGTTCTCCTTCGTGACGGGTGATGACGGGTGGATGGATGGTCGTGCGGATGAGGGGGTCAGGTGGGAGGAGGTGGCGGCTCGTCCTGCGGCTCGCGCTCGCGCTCGATGAGCTCGGTGAGCCAGCGGACCTCGCGCTCGACGGACTCCAGACCGTGGCGCTGCAGCTCGCGGGTGTAGGCGTCGGCGCGGTCGCGACCGCGCTGGGTGGCCTCGCGCACGTTCTCGAGCCGCTCCTGCAGTCGGCTGCGCCGGCCCTCGAGGATCCTCATGCGCGTGGCACGCTCGGTGCGGGCGAAGAAGGCGAACCGGACGCTGAAGGTCTCGTCGTCCCAGGTGGCGGGTCCGGAGTCCTCCATGGCGTGGGCGAAGTGCTCCTTGCCGGCGGCCGTGAGGTGGTAGACGATCCGGTTGCGGCGGCCGCGGACCTCGACCGCTGGGTCGTCGTCGGCCTCGATGAGACCGGCCCGCACCAGCGACTTCAGACAGGGGTAGAGCGTGCCGTAGGACAGCACGCGGCCCCAGCCGAGCAGGCTGATGAGCTCCTTGCGCAGCTCGTAGCCGTGCATGGGCGTGTCGTGCAGCAGGCCGATGGTGGCGAGCTCGAGGGTCGCTCCGCGACGGGGCATCGCGATCCTCCTGGCCGGCTCGAGAGACGTCGTCGTGACGACTCGGTATATCGGGACGATACATCAGCGCGGCATGACATGAAAGACCGTATGTCAGGTCGGGCAGGTAGGGCGAGACCGTCTGGACGAGACACGTGCCACAGAGCAGGTGGACCGTGCATCATGGCCTTCTCAGGTTGGTCAGGCACACTGGCCTGATGCCGCGCCGTGTCCCGGGCGCACGCACAGCACCACGCCCTGCCTGGAGCAGGGCCGAGACGGAGGAAGTGGTCCGTGGCCACCAGCACGCATCGAACCAAGGCGAAGAGCACCCCGAGCAAGCCGGGCCTGTTCCGTCGCATCAGTGGCGACGGCCCGCGCTGGAAGCAGGTGCTGCGCTGGTTCGCGGTGCTCGTCGTGCTCGGCCTCCTGGGCGGCGCGCTGCTGTTCTTCGTGCTCTACCGGGTCATCGAGATCCCCGACGCGAACGCCGACTTCCAGACGCAGACCACCAAGGTCTACTACTCCGACGGCAAGTCCGAGCTGGGCGACTTCGCCATGCAGGACCGTGAGAGCGTCCCGCTCGACGAGATCCCGGCCGTCATGCAGGCCGCCGTGATCGCGGCCGAGGACCGCACCTTCTACGAGAACCGCGGCCTCGACTTCAAGGGCATCGTCCGCGCCGCGCGCGACAACGCCACGAGCGGCCAGATCACCGGCGGCGGCTCCACCATCACGCAGCAGTACGTGAAGGTGCTCTACCTGAACCAGGACCGCTCCTACAAGCGCAAGGTGCGCGAGGCGATCCTGTCGATCAAGATCCACAACCAGCTGAGCAAGTCCGAGATCCTCGAGGGCTACCTCAACACCATCTACTTCGGCAACGGCGCGTACGGCGTCGAGGTCGCGGCCGAGACCTACTTCGACAAGCCGGCGTCCGAGCTGAACTACCCGCAGGCCGCGATGCTCGCGACGGTCATCAACAACCCGACCTACTACGACCCCTACACCGAGGGGGCGGAGGAGCGGATCCTGCCGCGCTACCGCTACGTGCTCGACGGGATGGCCAAGTCCGGTGCGATCACGGCCGAGGAGGCCGCCGAGTTCCAGGAGCGGCTGCCGAAGTTCGCCGAGAAGAAGAACGCCAACCGCTTCAAGGGCACCAAGGGCTACCTGCTCGCCCTCGTGCAGAAGCAGCTGCAGGACGCCGGCTTCAGCGACAACCAGATCCTGGGTGGCGGACTGCGCGTCGTCACGACCTTCGACAAGCGCCTGCAGGCCGCCGCCGTCGACGCGGTGGAGAACACGGTGCCGCAGGACCTCGACGAGCTCAACGTCGGCCTGGTGTCGGTCGAGCCCGGCACGGGTGACGTGAAGGCGATGTACGGCGGCAAGGACTACCTGGAGAGCCAGCTGAACTGGGCCACGTCCAGCGTGCAGCCGGGCTCGACGTTCAAGGTGTTCGCTCTCGTGGCGGCGCTCGAGGACGGCTACAGCCTGCGCACGACCCTCAACGGCAACTCGCCGGTGCGCATCGGTGGGGCCGAGGTCGGCAACCAGGGCGACAGCGGTGGTCAGTCCTTCGGTCGGGTCACCCTCGAGTTCGCCACGCAGAAGTCCATCAACACCGCGTTCGTCGACATCACCCAGCAGATGAGCGGCGGCGCCGACGCCGACATCTCCGTCGGAGCCCGCAAGGTGCTGGAGGCCGCCAACGACGCCGGCATCCCGGCCACGGTGACCGACCAGATCGACCCGGTCGCCGTCACGTCGCTCGGCTACGCCGGCGTGCCCGCGGTCGACATGGCGAATGCCTACGCGACCCTCGCCGCCGACGGCGAGCGCGCGGAGTGGCACGTGCTGTCGAAGGTGACCAGCGCTCAGGGCGACGAGCTCGAGCTGCCGGCGCGGGAGACCAAGCGCACGATCCCCGAGGACGTCGCCGCCGACACCCTCGCGGCGCTGCAGAAGGTCACGCAGGCGGGTACCGGCACGAGCGGGCGCACGATCTGCCCGACGGCCGGCAAGACGGGCACCGCGACGGCCGGCGCCGACGACGACCAGCGCGTCTCGTCGTCGTGGTTCGTCGGGGCCACGCCCAAGCTGGCCACGGCCGTGACGCTCAGCCGCGGCGTGGGCAACGAGGACCTCGAGGGGTACCTCGTGCCCTTCTTCGGTGGCACCTACCCGGCGCAGACCTTCAAGGCGTTCATGGACCCGGCGCTCGAGGGCACCGAGTGCGGCAGCTTCCCGGCCCCGGCCAACATCCAGGCCGACAAGGGCAACACCTACGTCCCGCCCGCGCCCAGGCCGAAGAAGACCGAGAAGCCGGAGCCGAAGCCCGAGCCGACGACCCCCAAGCCGACCACGCCGGCCCCCACCGAGACGACGTCGCCCCCGCCGGAGGACGACGATGATGGCGGCATCGTCCCGGGCGGTGGCGGCGGCGGTGGCGGCAACGACTGACTCGTCAGAGGTAGGTCTCGCACCGACCCCGCCGGTCAGAGGTAGGTCTCGCACCGAATCGGGCAGTCGGAGGTAGGTCTCGCACCTCATGCCGCTGCAATTCGGTGCGATACCTACCTCTGACGGACCCACCAGGCGAGCGGTAGGTGAGCCGCGGAATGCCCGTCAGAGGTAGGTAGGCCGCGGAATGCTGACGCCGGCGGTAGCCGAGCCGCGGTATGAGGCCCGGTATCCGCGCGCCACCTACCTCGGCCCTGCTGATTCCGCGCGCCACCTACCTTCGCCACCTACCTCTGACGGCTCCCGACGGCGCGGGAGGAGGGCGCGACGACGAACTGAGCTCCCGCGCGCCCCGCAGCCCGGGTGCTCGGCCGAGCCTCGGGCCCGGCTGGCCGGTCGAGGCCTCTCGGGGAGCAGGACCACTCGGAGCCGCAGCGGCGCAGCCGCAGGGCAGGACCCGACCAGGCCGGCGCAGCCGCAGGGCAGGACCCGACCAGGCCGGCGCAGCCGCAGGGCAGGACCCGACCAGGCCG
>NZ_JAVTJF010000015.1:0-59802 GCF_031843905.1 Aeromicrobium sp. WCS2018Hpa-31
TGCGGCGACGCTCATGCTTCCTCCTGCTGGACTACCCCCATTCTAGAGGCAGGATCAGACAAGAAACAAGCACATGTTCGAATACGTGACCAAGGTCCGCGGGCGGTCAGGACTTCTGGCTCGACGCGCACCGCACACACCGCGTGGTGGCCGGCAATGCCTCCAATCGACCCTCCGCGATCGGCTCACCGCAGACACTGCACACGCCGTAGGTGCCGTCGTCGAGCCGACCCAGCGCCGCCTCCACCGCTTCGAGCCGACGTCGGGCGTTGGCGGCGGCGTGGTCGGCCTGGGTCCGCTCGAAGGCGATGGTGGAACCCTCGGGGTCGTGCTCGTCGTCGACGTTGGAGCCCTCGCGCGCGGCGACGATGCCGGCCACGTCGGCGTCGCGGACGGCGATGGCGCGCAGGAGCGACCGGCGCTCGTCGTCGAGGCGGGTGCGGTGGTCCACGTCAGGCCACCTCGCGCCGGACGCCGGCCAGGCGCAGTACCGCGGCGAGCCCCGCGTCGGTGCCGGGCCAGTGCTGCTCGATGGCGTCGGCCCCCGCGTGCCGCACGACGGACCGAAGGACGAGCGCGACGACGACCACGTCGTCGGCGTACCCGACCACGGGGATGACGTCGGGCACGAGGTCGATGGGCAGGGCCAGGTAGACGAGCAGTGCGCCGAGCCTGATGCGGACGCCGCGGGGGAGTGCGGGGTCGCGGGCGAGGCGGTGGACGAGGCGCACCAGGTCGGGGACGAGGCGGACGAGGTCGCGCAGGTCGACGTCGCGGGAGTCGCGGCGCGCGGCGAGCCACAGCACGACGACGAGCCCCAGCCAGAGCAGCACGAGGCCTCCGACGACGGCCGCGACGATGCCCCAGGTGCTCACGAACCCACGGTAGGGCGCGGGGCGGACGGCGGGCATGATCGGAGGCATGACGCTGCAGCTGAGCCTTCCCGACGAGACGACCCGCGACCTCTTCGCCGACCTGGAGTCCGACGGCACCGCCACCCTGCACGTGTGGGACTTCGCGGGGAAGCCTCCGGCCGACGTCGTGCTCGACCTCGCGGTCCGTCCGTACCAGCTCACGGGCGACCTGTCGGTGCTCGACGCCGAGCGGGTGAAGGCGGTGCAGGCGCAGTCACTCGGCTACGACGACGCGATCGGGAACGTGCCCGACGGCATCACCTGGTGCAACGCGGTCGACGTGCACGAGGCGCCGACGGCCGAGCTGGCGGTGGCCATGACGCTGGCGTCGCTGCGCGGCCTCGACGACTTCGCGCGCAACGCCACGCGCGCCGAGGGTCGGTGGAGCAAGGACGAGGCGCGCCCCGGCGTGCTCGGCAAGCGCGTGATGCTGCTGGGCGTCGGCGGGATCGGCGAGCAGGTGGCGGCGCGGCTCGACGGCTTCGGCGTGGAGATGGTGCGCGTGGCGTCGAGCGCGCGTGACGACGACCGTGGCCACGTGCACGGCATCGACGAGGTGCACGGGCTGCTGGCCGACGTGGACGTCGTGATCGTCGCCGTGCCGTACGGCGACGCCACCCACCACCTCGTCGACGACGCGTTCCTCTCGGCCATGCGCGACGGCGCCCTGCTGGTGAACGTCGCGCGCGGCAAGGTGGCCGACACCGACGCTCTCGTGCAGCACGCCGCGTCAGGCCACGTGCGGCTGGCGCTCGACGTGGTGGACCCCGAGCCGCTGCCCGACGACCACCTGCTGTGGACCACCCCCGGCGTCTTCATCGCCCCCCACGTGGGCGGCGCGGTGGCCACGCGCCTCGGGCGCATCGAGCCCCTCGTGCGCGAGCAGGTGCGTCGGCTCGTCGCGGGGGAGCCGCTCATGAACCAGGTGGATGTGTCCTGACCCGCAGTTCGACCGTCGCCGCCGCATCGCTGGTTGAGTAGTCCGGCGAGCTTGCGAGACGGACGTATCGAAACCACTCGGCATCGGTCAAGGCACCTCGGTCGATGTTCGGTCCAGCATCGGTCTCGGCTGGCGTCCCTGGGATCCCGACGTACGGTGGAAATTGAAGGTTTGACCACTTCCCACCCACTTCAGGAGGACCTGTGCAGCAGCGCACCATCGGACCCGTGACCGTCAGCGCGATCGGCCTCGGCGGCATGCCGATGTCCATCGAGGGGCGGCCCGATCGCGAGCGCTCCATCGCCACGATCCACGCCTCGCTCGACGCCGGCGTGAACTTCATCGACACCGCCGATGCCTACCACCGCGACGCCGGCGAGGTCGGCCACAACGAGTCGCTCATCGCGGAGGCGCTCAAGAGCCACTCGGGCGGCCAGGACGTGCTCGTCGCGACGAAGGGCGGCCACCTGCGCCCCGGCGACGGCTCGTGGACGCAGAACGGACGCCCCGAGTACCTCAAGGAGGCGGCGAAGGCGTCGGCGCAGCGGCTCGGCGTCGAGTCGATCGGCCTCTACCAGTTCCACCGCCCCGACCCGGACGTCCCGTACGCGGAGTCCGTGGGCGCGCTGAAGGAGCTGCTCGACGAGGGTGTCATCCAGCACGCGGGCATCTCGAACGCGACGGTCGCGCAGATCGACGAGGCCAACCAGGTGCTCGGCGGCAAGCTGGCGTCGGTGCAGAACCAGTTCAGCCCGGCGTTCCTGTCGAGCCGTGACGAGCTGAAGCACTGCGCCGAGATCGGCGTCGCGTTCCTGCCGTGGAGCCCGTTCGGTGGCATCAAGAAGGCCGGCGACTTCGGCTCGGACCACTCCGCCTTCCAGCAGGTGGCCGACGCCCGCGGCGTGAGCCCCCACCAGGTCGCGCTCGCCTGGCACCTCGCCCAGGCCCCCGTCGTCGTCCCGATCCCCGGCGCCTCGCGCCCGGAGTCGGCGAAGAACTCCGCCGAGGCGGCTGACCTCGAGCTCACCGACGACGAGCTCCAGACGATCGAGTCCGGCCTCAGCGCCTGACCCGAAGCACAGCCCGATGCGGCCCTCGACCTCACGCAGGTCGGGGGCCGCGTCGCGTTCAACCCGCCTTGCAGCGGGAGATATCGTGACGGGCCCCGTCGCGCTCCCGTTGATTGATGCAGCGCCGCAGCAGCGCGAACTCGGTAGAGTCCGGGTCGCAGTTCTCGAGAGCTTGGATTACTCCGTGTCGCGCGCGCTCGTCGTCGAGGACCCCGTGCCAAACAGCCCACTGGGGAAGATCGAGAAGCCCGAGTGCCGCCACCTCGAACTCGTCCTCGAACAGCCGCAGGTATCGACGGTCGTGCAGATGCCGGAGGGGGTCACCGTCCTCGGCAAGAATCCGGTCGTCATCGATCTGCCAGAAGCGTTGAACGTAGAGATGTCCGAACTCCGCTCGCAGAGTTCGCCTCTGCTCCTTTAGTTGCCAAACGACGAGTCCAACTCCTAGTACCGCTACCAGAAGAGTCCCCAAGTTCATCAGGCTCGCCGCATCCATGGGACGAGAGTAGTAATCGAGTCGTTCGTCGAGGCCGGCGAAGAGAAGTCAGGCGCGTTGTCGTGCTCTTGCGATTCGATCTCCGTGGGGCTTTGGCCTGCGCATGACACGCTGACCCCGTGCCCGACCTGACCATCACGCCGGAGATCGAGCGCGCGCTCGAGCTGCTCGAGTCGGGCAGCCACCTGTTCCTCACCGGCAAGGCGGGGACGGGCAAGTCGACGCTGGTGCGGCACTTCCTCGCCACCACCGAGCGTCGGGTGGTGGTGGCCGCGCCCACGGGCATCGCGGCGCTGAACGTCGAGGGTTACACGATCCACCGGTTGTTCGGCTTCCGTCCGACGACGACGCTGGACGACGTGCGCTCCGGCACCTACCGACCCGGTCGGTTCACGAAGGCCATCCGGGGTCTGCAGACGCTGGTGGTCGACGAGGCGTCGATGGTGCGCGCCGACGTCTTCGACATGGTGGAGGCGGCGCTCCGACGGTTCGGTCCCCGCGAGGGCGAGCCGTTCGGTGGCGTGCAGGTCGTGCTCGTGGGCGACCTGCTGCAGCTGCCGCCGATCGTCGGCGACCGCGAGACGGAGTTCTTCCGCACGCACTATGAGACCGAGTACTTCTACTCCGCGCACTCCTTCGAGCGCGAGGCGTTCCCGACCGTCGCGCTCACCACGGTGTTCCGCCAGCTCGGCGACGACCGCCTGACGTCGCTGCTGAACGCCGTGCGCGAGGGCGTGCTGCTGGAGGCCGCGCGGGCCGAGCTGAACACGCGCGTCGACGCCGACTTCGAGCCGCCCGAGGACGAGCTGTGGCTGACGCTGGCGCCGTCGAACTCGATCGTCACATCCCGCAACCGCCAACGTCTGGAGCGGCTGCCCGGCGAGGCCGTCACGCACGTCGCGCGGGAGAGCGGCGACGTCGGCGGCTTCGACCCGCCGACGGACTCGGTGCTGCACCTCAAGGTCGGCGCGCAGATCATGATGCTGACCAACGACCCGAGCGACCGGTGGGTCAACGGGTCGCTCGGCCGCATCGTCGACATGGCCATGGTCGACGGTGAGCGAGAGCTGGACGTGGAGCTGGCCGACGGGTCCGTCGTCACGGTCGGCGCGTACACGTGGGAGGTCACGCGGCCGGTCGTCGACGGCGGCTCGCTGAGCCGCGAGGTGGTGGGCACCTACACGCAGCTGCCGTGCCGGCTGGCGTGGGCGATCACGATCCACAAGAGCCAGGGCCAGACGCTCGACCGGCTCGTCGTCGACCTCACGGGCGGCGTGTTCGCCACCGGCCAGGTGTACGTGGCGCTGAGCCGCGCGACGTCGATGGCGGGTCTGGTGCTGCGCAAGCCGATCGAGCCGCGGCACCTGCGCACCGACCGTCGGGTCACGCGGTTCCTGTCCGGTTCCGTCGCTCGCACCGCGCCCGACCGATTCGCCGCCCTGGGCGTCTGCTTCGTCGGCGACGAGGGGACGTTCTCCCGACCGCGTCCGATCGAGCTGGCCGTCGCGTTCGACGACGGCACGGCGGTGAGCACGCTCGTGAACCCCGAGCGCGACCTGGCCGACGCCCGCGCGCGGTTCGCCATCACTGCCGACGACGTGCTGCTCGCGCCCACGCTGCCGGAGGCCTGGGCGGTGCTCGCTCCGTTGCTCGAGGGCGTGACGCCGGTGGGGGTGCGGGTCGACGACGCGCTGGCCAAGATCGACTTCGAGCTCAAGCGGCTGAAGCACGTGGTGCCGATGCCGTTCGGCGTGGAGGTGCCGTACGGCGCGCTGTCGTCCGATGGGCGCGTGGCGGAGTCGTCGGGGCGGGCGGCCGATCGCGCCCGCGCCGCGCTGGAGGCGTTCAGGTCCCTCAACGAGGCCGGGGCCACGACTCCCTCGGGCACACCCTTCGAGCCGGCCGAGAGCCTGCCCGACCCCAGTTACCTGCTCACCCGCGACCCCGACCTCGCCCCGCCGTCGACCGACCGACTCCCGACGCTCTCGGCACTGGTGGAGGCGAGCACGATCATCAGCTCGGCCCTGCTCGACGGCTCTGCCCCCGCCGGGGCGTCCACGCCGCCCGCCGTGGTGGCCGAGTCCGTGTCGGCGCGGCTGGCCAACGTCGCCACCAAGGCGTCGCGGCTCTCCGACCAGCTGGTCGAGCGCCTGCGGACGGTGGAGACGCTGCTCGGCGAGCGCTTCGTCGACGACCTGGTCGCTGCGGTCAACGAGGCGAACCCGGCCGCGTCCGACGTGCTGCAGGCGGGAGTGCGGGTGTGCTTCACCGGCACGGCCACCTCGCCGTCGGGGCGGATGTACGAGCGCGACGAGATGGAGCGCCTCGCCCGCGACGCCGGCCTCGTCCCCGCCACCAACGTGACGAAGACGAAGTGCGACCTGCTTGTCGTCGCCGAGGTCGGCACGCAGTCGGGCAAGGCGCGCAAGGCCCGCGAGTACGGCAAGCCGGTGATCTCGGCCGACGAGTTCTTCGCCTGGGTCGGCGTCGACTGACGCGTCCCCGCCTAGGCTGGCCCCGCGCTCCCGTAGCCCAATGGCAGAGGCAGGCGGCTTAAACCCGCCCCAGTGTGGGTTCGACCCCCACCGGGAGCACAGGCGTCACTCGCGGCGAAATGACGCCGCCATCAGCTGTCAACCCGGGAGGAGACTCGCTATTCCTCTACGTCTACCCCTGAGGCCTTCAAGATTGCTCCCAGATTCGGAAAGCCGAATATCTGCTTGCTGAGATCAACTGCTCGAAGTTTCTCCTTGATCTGTGCGTTGGACAAAGCCCACAACGCACGACGCTCTGCTCGAGATGCGCCAGGCTTCACTAGCCCAAATGCAACTTCAAGTGGCACCCCCACTGAGACTATTTCCACGACAGGCGATTCGCCCTCGAGGGCTTCAAGCGCGTCGTCCACGTCCCCCCGCAGGTTGGTTGCCAGAGACGTGTCGTCGAGAACCATCGTCACTCGCGCGGGTCCTCCTAGTGTTGGAAGGACGGCGCTCATGAGTGGGACCATGTTCAGCTTCCCTGCTGTAGGAACAATTGGACCACTCGAATGTGCTTGAAACGCCTCACGTCCGATCCGCAGTACTCGAGCGTCGAACTGGCTTTGAACGAAGATGACATCTGCGCCGTTTGGAATCGATTGCCTTCCGTTCAGAGGGGCAAAGGGTGTGCCCGAATCGCCAGCCGCCCGCAGCTTGTAGGCCAAGGCATCGCGGAAGGTTGTGGGTCCTTCGACGATCGCCCGGACGTCCTCGCCGTCGGCGAGCACGATGTTCAAGTCCTTGCCCGCCACCAGAGCGTCAACTGTGTCCTCACTGAAGCCGGCCATGCTGATGAACAGACCTAGGGTTCCGACCAATTTTCCGTCAACCTTCCCGCGGAACTGGTAGACGCTCGAAGCTGGGTGAGGGTCTCGAGTCCATTTCGCCTCGATGAGGATGGTTCGCCCCTCGAACCAGATGGATCCATCGATCTCTTCACCGCGGGGCCGGTAAGAAAGCCGAGGTTGGAGACCGGCCTCCTCGAAAGCTGCCGAAAGGATCCTCTCGAACTGTCGCCCACGCGCCCGCTTATGAACTCCCCCCGCGTCCGACGGCAGGGCCTCAGCCCGCCGGAACTCTGCGCGCCAATTAAGAAGCCGAGTTTTGCCCATGCTCATTGAGCACTTCTATCAGTCCTCGTGCTTGTCCGACGTAAGACCGGACTCAACCTGTGTTCGAGTTGCCCGGTGCCTCACCTGCCTGCCCGCCCCGCCCGCTGAAAGGTAGGAAACCGGGAGCACAAGGCGCGCTCCGTGACAGACGAGCAGTTGCGGTGGTTCGTCGCACGGTAAAGGCGCGCGGATGGTGACAGATCCGGATGTCCCCGGACCGCTTGGGCGAAACGCTAAACACCCGACGTACGCGTGGGACGCGATCCTCCTCCAATCTTGACGTCAGAAGACCGGCGTTCGAATCCGATGGGTCGACATCAGCAAGCTCCCACGGCAGTCCCGGCTGGCCCAAGACTCCAACTGGGTAGACGCTTCTAGGTTCGGCACAGATTGCCGAGCCCTGTCACCGAGCACCCATAACCTAGACCTATGACCGACGATTCCCGCTGGCAGGCCGCTGCGTGCCACCCTGACTTGCAGGCAGCGCTAGCCGACGATGACGCTGGGACTCTCCTCATGGGCAGTCCTCTCAGGGCTATCGCAGATGACCACGATGCTGACGAGGATGTCCGTTACGTTTCAGGTCTCCTTGCGAAGGTCGCTTGGTTCATGCCGAACGGGGACGACTGGACCAACCCCTACGGCCCTTTCGCGACGGTCGGCGACCGGCAAAGCCCCATTCCCGCAGACTTCGCGGAGGCAGACCTCGCGGTGCTGGCTGAGATTGCCGACCTCATCCCCAGCCTCATCCTTCGAAGTCGCGTCCTTGACGTCCTCGCTATTACTGGAGACCCTGCGCTTCGCTCGACGCGACATGCCGCACAGCTCCGAGCGCTGGCCGACCACGGAGTGACGAGTGAGGCGATGACACACGCCGCCGAACAGTGGGACCGCGGACTTGCGGTCGCCGTTCGCTTCCGTGGCGTCGCGTCGTTGCAGCTCAACGAGATCGAGCGCCAACTCGTCGAAGCCGCAACCACATCCACTGACGGCGCACTCGCGGTGCGCGCGGCGCGGATGCTCGGCGACCATCGGCTTGGACGACAGCAAGCGGCGGCGATTGCAGCGCACCTTGCTGAGGATGCTAACGGCGTCGAGTCAATCGCCGCTCAGCCCACCTTAGAGGTCGCGGCCGAGTGGTATCGGCGTGCTGGTGATCCGGAGGCGGCCGAGGACGCGACATTCGCAATCGTTCAGCGACTCATTGCTGCAGCTGATGCATCTGAGGCTTTCCGCGCGTCTATCCACCTGGAGCTGGCGCTCAAGATTCTCCGCACGCTGCCCCGCACCGCCCGCGAGCGCCTTGGCGCCGTGGACTTGGCGACTGACCTCGCCCGCCGAATCAGGGAGAGCGGTGCTGCGGCGATTGGCCAGATGGAAGTGATTAGCACGGAGAGCGGCGACATCGGCGACCACGTCACTGAGTTGCTAGACGTAATTCGTAGCGATGATGCAGTCGAGTCGGTCCGCCGCTTCGCAGGCATTCAGGCTTTCGCGAGCCTGTCGGCGGCGCGGACAGAAGCGGAGCAGCGATCCTCGCTCTTGTCATTCATAGGGCGGCGGACTCTCACCTCTGACGGGCGCACCGTGTATCGCTCGCCTGAGAGCGATGACGCCAGGATCTATGGTGAGAAGGCGGCCACCTGGGAAGGGATGATCGAGCACTACCAGTTGCGGGTCAACCTTCTCGGCGGAATCGTGCTGCCGAGGGCGTGGAGACAGGTGTCCTCCGATCATCGACTTCACATCGGTGACTTTCAGGCCCTTGCTGCGGGCAGCTCCATCGTGCCGAGCTCGCACGAGAGGGTCTTCGCACAGGGACTGCACTATGGGTATAGCGGAGACTTCGGAGCCGCGGTGCACTTACTAGTGCCCGCAATCGAAGCACTAGTGCGACTCCACCTCGCGAATGCCGGCGAGCGCACCAGCGCAATCGGTGCCGACGGCAATGAGAACGAGATCGGCCTCTCTGCGCTCATGGAGAACAACCAGAGCGTCGACATATTCGGAGAGGACGTTGTGTTTGAACTTCGTGCACTGATGTGCGGACCCATCGGCCCGAACCTTCGCAACGAAGTCGCGCATGGACTGCTGGGCGACAGAGTGTTTTCCTCAGGGGTCAGCGTCTACCTCTGGTGGTTCACACTCAAGCTCGTATTCATGCCCTACTGGAACGCGCTGCACGATCCAGAGGCGGCCGAAGCGCGCGAGCCAGCCGCCCCGGAATAGGGGTCGGACTAGGTCCGTCGTATCAGCGGAATCGGCAAGTTCGTGGCCGTACTGTTTTGACCCTCGCCGGTGGCAGCACTCACCGGCAAGCATTTGGATCGAAGATCCGAGTGTCGGCTGCATTTCTCACCGTGGGGAGCACATGACATCGGGCACGTCGCCCAGGGGGAGGACGTTACGTGGGGAAGGACGCAAGGAAGCGACGAGAGCGGCGCCGCCGGACCGGGCAGGAGCCGTTCAGTCTCAACGAATGGATTGACGCGTTGCCGAACATTTCCCCAGCGCCCGCCGTGGACGATGCGACTTACCCGAACGCTGACGCCCTTCTCGCCAAAGTCATCGACCACTACTTGAACTCCAGCAAGTACAACGGCCTCCCTTTCGGCGAATCCGCTGGGCCGCACAAGAACGCAGAGCAACTCGTTCACGATGGGTTAATCCAGGTCGTCACGTCAACTGACTACCTTAATACGCACATCCGGCCGTGGGTGAAAGACGACGTCGAGCGCCAGGTCACCGAACTGATTCGCGTGGCAGCGGGTGGCCTGGCCGGATGCCTTTACCCGACCCCGAAGGCTATGGAGGCACACGCCCCTGCCCTCACCCACACGCATCCATACCGCGACCGAATGACGATGGGAAGCGGCACCCTCGAACTCGCATTCTTCGACTTGGCCGCTCTTGAGGGGTACGTCAACGACCCGGATTTCACATTCGAGTTCGGCGATGACGGGTTCACGTTTTCGACGGCGCCGGCCTCCGACTACGAGGCCGACGACCTGCTCAGTCTCGAGGCCGGGTACGCGTACGACCACACCGTCGACTACCGCGGCGACGAAGCGATCCGCCGGTACTGGACCGCGTTCCTCTGCGACCTCGTCGACCTTCCGGCGCGACACCAGACCCGGCTGTCGACGTTCGAACGCGGTGATAAGGATCTGTCGCCCCACCCAGACTGGTGGCAACGCCACATCGGCGGTCGCTGGCTCGACCACATCGGTCCATTCACCAAGATCCTGTGTGAACTGAAAGCGATCAACGAGTTGTGGAACCTCGCTTTCGACGCCGACCTCTTCGCAACCGTAGATCGTCCGCGAGCCTGGGGTTGGGTTCTGCGGCCTACGACCGGATCCTGGAACGACTTCATCCTTCTCACCGACAAGCTGCTATCGGACAACCTCCGGTCGAGCGGACTCGACGCCGCCGGCGCGCCGAGGGAGGACGCGAAAGGCAACCTCCTGGGGACGCTCGGACGGCTGCAGGAGCTGATCCTCGCCGCGAGCAGTACCGCCACCGTAGAAGGCGTCCGAGGCGTACTCGACCCCCTTCGTCAGGTGCGAAAGGAGCGGCAAGTCCCAGCGCACAAGCTCGCGGACACGGTCGCCGATGGCAACGTAGTCAACAGGCAACGCGACCTGCTCCGAGACGTCGCCTTTTCGCTGGACGCGATCCGTCTCTTCGCTCAAACCCATCCCGCTGTCCGCTCCGCAGCCTGGGAGCCGCCGCCGTACCTGAACAACTGGCAGTGGCTGTAGGCCTGTTAGAGGCCGATCCCGCGACCCCGAGACGTCGTAGGTGTTGCTTCCGCACTCGCCAGCGAGGGTGGCGCACCCCATGCCAGTCGGCCGCTTAGGGCCGTTCCACGCCGGGTTCGCACCGACGACGTTACGGCGTCGCGGTGGCTGCGCTTCGTCATCTTGGAAGGAGTGACGCGGGTCTGCCCGGGCGGAAGGCGGCTGAGGAGCAAAATCCTCGGCAATAGGCTGCTCAGAGGGATCGTTCCCGAGCCTGGACTGTCACTACGAGACGTGTCCGGTGGGGCTGGTCACACCGGCGCGCAGAAGGCGACAGTTTTGAACCCTCACGAGATCAGGAAGCTGATCGTTGGACCTGCCATCAGCGGCAGGGGCGACCCTATCGCCGGGCGCCCCCGCGTTCGTGGATCAAACTGCGACGCCCTCCGGCCCATCCGTAGCGAGCTCGTCGTGCTTGACGTTGAGCAGGAGCCAGATGATGGCCGAGGCGGTCCAGATCATGAAGGCGCCGACGAGGAACGCGTTCGTCGCGCCCTCGGTGAAGGCGGCCTGGCCGATGAGCTGGTTGAGGCGCTCCGCGACGTCGGGCGCGGGTGCGCCCCCTGAACCTGACGCCGCCTGGATGGCACCGCCGATCTCCTCGCCACGGTTGGTGGAGAAGTGCAGGGCCACGGTCGACAGGGCGGCCAGGCCGATGGCTCCACCGACCTGCTGCATGGTGTTGAGCACGCCCGAGCCGATGCCGGACTCCTCCGACGGGATGCCGTGCACGGCCACCAGGGTCATGGTCACGAAGACCAGGCCCATGCCGAAGGCCATCAGGACGATGAACGGTGCGATGGCGGTCCAGTAGTTCACGTCGTCGCTCAGGGACCCGCTCCCGCCGGCGATGCGCAGCAGGTTGGCGGGGCTGTCGTCCACGCTGATCCGCGAGAAGCCGAACAGGGCGATGCCGGCCAGGATGGTGCCGACCCCGGCGATGAACCGGGGGTCGATGCGGGCGATCAGCTTCGACGACAGGGTGGCACCGAAGACGATGCCGACCGTGAACGGCAGGAACGCGAAGCCGGTGTGAAGCGGGCTGTAGCCGAGCACGTTCTGCACGAACAGCGACAGGAAGAAGAACATCGCGAACATGGCCGCCGGCGTGATCATCATGGACGCGAACGCCACCGAGCGGGCACGGCTGGCGAAGATGCTCAGGGGCAGCAGCGGGCTCTTGACGGACCGCTCGATCACGATGAAGCCGACGAGCAGCACCGCCGAGACGACCAGCGACACGATGGTCGAGGTGTCACCCCAGCCGTAGCGCTCGTCGCCGGCCCGGGAGAGGCCGAAGACCAGCGCGGCCAGGCCGAGGGTGCCGCTGAGCGCGCCCGGGATGTCGAGAGCGAGACGCTGCGGCTTGCTCTCGGGCAGGAACCGCGGTGCGAGGAACGCGGCCACGAGGCCGATCGGCACGTTGATGAGGAACGTCAGCCGCCAGCCCTCGAGGCTGCCCAGCTCCAGCCCGGTCAGCCAGCCGCCGAGGATCAGGCCGATCGCGGCGCCCACACCCGACAGGGCGGCGTACACGCTGAAGGCGCGGTTGCGCAGGGGGCCGGCGGGGAAGGTGGTGGTGATCAGCGCCAGGGCGGCGGGCGCGGCCATGGCCGCACCGACGCCCTGCAGCCCACGCGACGCGAGCAGCATCGGCTCGTTCTGGGCGAGGCCACCGAGCGCCGACGCGACGGCGAAGACGATGAGGCCGGTGATGAAGATCCGACGCCGTCCGTACAGGTCGGCCAGGCGACCGCCGAGGAGCAGCAGGCCACCGAACGCGAGGGCGTAGCCCGTCACGATCCACTGCAGGTTCGCCTCGCCGATCCGCAGGTCGGCCGCGATGTAGGGCAGGGCGATGTTGGCGATCGTCGCGTCGAGCACGACCATCAGCTGCGCGATGCAGATGATGACCAGCGCCCAGCCCAGCTTGCGGTTGGTCTCGGGAGGGAGGTCCTCGGGTTGGACGGGGTGGCTCCCGGTGTCGGGGGTGGTGTCGGTCATGAGGGGTCCTTGGGGGTCTGGTCGGGGGAGTGGCGCAGGACGGCGGGGAGGATCACCTGGTCGATGACGGAGGTGATCCTCTCGGGCGTGGGCACTTCGCCCATGACGAACTCGCGGTGCAGGACGATGCCGGCCAGGGCCGACCCGACGATGTCGAGATCGACGTCGTCGCGGATCTCGCCGCGCTCACGCGCGCGGACGAACATCTCTCGCGTCAGCTCGACCTTGGGGCCCAGGAAGCGGGAACGGAAGCCGTCGGCGAACTCGGCGTCACGGCCGAGCGCCGTGAGCACGGCGCTGAAGATGGCGATCTGGCGTGCGTCGGTCAGGCCTCCGCGGCCGCAGTGCGAGGCGATGAGATCGCCGCGCAGGCTGCCGGTGTCGGGGAGGACGGGGAGGGGGCCCTTCTGGGCGAGGACGGCCTCCAGGACGAGGCTCGCCTTGGTGTCCCACCGGCGGTACAGCGTGGCCTTGGACGCCCGAGCGGCCGTGGCCACGGCGTCCATCGTCAGCCGGTCGTAGCCGACGTCGGCGAGTACGTCGAGCGCCGCCTCGAGGATCTCGCGCTCACGCTCGCCCTCCACGCGAGGACGGGCGGCGGCTGCGGCTTCTGCCGGGGTCATGGTGCTCCTGGTGCGCGACGAAACATGGATGAAACGGAACGGTACCGTTCCATTCGATGGTACGGACATGTTTCATCGGAGCGCAAGTGCTTTCCGGCAACGATCTGCCGACGGTGGGACGAACGGCCGGGCGCCCGGCCCCTGCTCAGCGAGCTCTGGTCCTCGCAGGGGCCGCAGGCGGGCGTGGGGCTCGTCGGCTACGCGTCCCGCCGGCGTCGGCCGACGGTCAAGGCAGCTCCAGCGAGGAGGAGCAGGGTGCCGAGGACCGGTAGCCCGAGATTCGGACCGCCGGTGTCGGGGAGGGCCGAGGCGGCGGGGTTGGCGGGAGTGCCGTTGCCGTTGCCGCTGCCCGCACCGCCGGCTCCACCATCGGTCCCGTCGCCACCGTCGATCGGATCTGTGCCGTCGCCACCGTCAACTGGATCTGTGCCGTCGCCGGGATCGGTGACGGCGGGGTCGTCGTCGAGGATCGTCACCGTCGCGCCGGCGTCGTCGAGGGTGGCGCCACCCGTGGCGTCGGCCAGGCTGAGCGCGATGGTCTCGTCCGGCTCGTCGACGTCGTCGTCGGTGGTCTGGACCGTGAAGGTCCGTGAGGTGACGCCGTCGGCGAAGGTCAGGGTGCCGGTGGTGGGGGTGTACCCGTCAGCCGCGGCGGCTCGAGCTGCCCGGGCAGTCGGGTCGTCGGTCGCGTAGGTGAGCGAGACGCTGCCGTCGCTGCCGCCGGTACGGGTCACGGTGATCGTGGCTGCCTCACCCTCCTGGACCGGGTAGTCCTGGGCGGAGAAGCCGAGGGTTCCCGGCTCGACCGGCGGCTCGGGCTCCTCCTCGTCGTCGTCATCGGTGATCGTGAGGGTCGCGTCGCCGTCGCCGATGGTGGCGCCGCCGGTGGGGTTCGACAGGGTCAGGTCGACGGTCTCGTCGGCCTCCACCCGGGTGTCCTGCGTGGTGTCGACCTCGAAGGTCTTCGACGTCTCACCGTCCGCGAAGGCGAGCGTGTCGGACGCCGACGCGTAGTCGTCGGAGTCGGCGGTCCCGTTGCTGGTCGCGTAGTCGACGGTCACGTCGCCGTCCGTGCCACCGATGCGCTCGACGGTGACGGTGGCGGTGCCGCCCTCGTCGACGTCGGTGTTGGTGACCGCGAAGCCGACGGCGCCCGGTTCCACGGGGGGCTCGGGCTCCTCGTCGTCGTCGTCGATGATCGTGACGGTCGCATCGGCGTCGCCGAGCGTGGCGCCACCGCCGGGGTTCGACAGCTCCAGCTCAACGGTCTCGTCGGACTCGACGGAGCTGTCCTGGGTGGTCGCGACCGTGAAGGTCTTGGTCGTGTCACCGTCGGCGAAGGTCAGGGTGCCCGAGGCCGACGTGTAGTCGCCGGACCCTGCCGTCCCATCGCTGGTGGCGTAGCCGACCGTGACGTTGCCGTCGGATCCGCCGGTGCGCTTGACGGTGACGGTGGCGGTGCCGCCCTCGTCGACGTCGGTGTTGGTGACCGCGAAGCCGACGGTGCCCGGTTCCACGGGGGGCTCGGGCTCCTCGTCGTCGTCGATGATCGTCAGCGTCGCGCCGGCGTCGCCGAGGGTGGCTCCGCCCGTCGGGTCCGAGAGGGTCAGGTCGACGGTCTCGTCGGACTCGACCGCCGTGTCCTGCGTGGTCTCGACCGTGAAGGTCTTGGTCGTCTCACCGTCCGCGAACGCGAGCGTGCCAGTGGCGGGGGTGTAGTCGCTCGATCCGGCGGTCCCGTTGCTGGTTGCGTAGTCGACGCTCACGGAGCCGTCGGTCCCGCCGGTGCGGTCGACGGTGACGGTCGCTGTGCCGCCCTCGTCGACGTCGACGTCCGAGGTCGCGAAGCCGAGAGCACCCGGCTCCGGCGGTGCGGCCACCTGGACGACCGCCGTCGCCGCGTCGTTCGTCGGGTCGGGGTCGACGCCCCCGCCCTCGACGGTGGCGGTGTTCGACACCGTGCCCGCCCGGGTGGCGGTGACGACGATCTCGACGGTCTTCGACGTCGCGCCGAAGATCTGACCCAGGTCGCAGGTCACGGTGCCCGAGACCTCCGTGCAGGCGTCGGAGGTGCCCTCGCTCTTGAAGGTCACCCCATCGGGCAGCTCGTCGATCGCTGCGACCCGGAAGGCCGAGGTGTTGTCGGTGTTGTTGTTCATCACCTCGAGCTCGTAGGTGATGTCGTCGCCGACCTCAGCCTGCAGCACCCCTGCGGACTTCCTGATGGACAGGTCGGCCGGGGAGAACGGGTCCTGCACGAGCGTGGACGCCGTGGAGGAGTTGTTCGTCGGGTCCGGGTCGGCCGTATCGCCAGCGACCGTCGCGGTGTTGGAGACCCGACGCACCACGTCGGAGATGATGACGATCTCGGCCGTCTCGGTCGCGTCGCCGGCGACGGTGCCGAAGTCGCACGTCACCACCCGCTGCAGGAAGTCCGGCTGGCAGGCCGACGACGTCCCGGCGGACTTGAAGCGCGTGCCGTCGGGCAGCACGTCGGTCGCCTTGACCTCGGCCGCAGCATCCGCCCCGTTGTTGGTGACGGCGATCTTGTAGACGAGGTCGGCGCGATACACCACCCGGTCGGGTGCGGTCTTGACGATCGACAGGTCCGTCGGCGGCGGCGGGGTCCGGACCACCGTGGTCGCGGTGGAGGAGTTGTTGGCCGAGCTCGGGTCGTCAAGGTCGCCCTGGATCGTCGCGGTGTTGGACACCGTGCCGACCTGGTCGGCCGTGACGCCGATGGTCACGTTCTTGATCCGTCCGGGCTCGTAGTCACCGGCGTCGCAGGTGACGGTGCCCGCGTCGTTCGTGCACTCCGGAGAGGTCGTGTCGGGGTCGAAGGTGACTCCGTCGGGCAGCACGTCGGTGATCGTGACGTCGCTCGCGGTGTCGGGGCCGGCGTTGTAGCTGCCGATCTTGTAGAGGAAGCCGTCGCCGTCGTCCACCCGGGTGGGGGCCTGCACGGAGACCGACAGGTCGGCCGAGGGGTCGGTCGGCGGGGGCGGGTCGGCCGACTCGACCTCGGTGGAGATCTCGATGTAGTCGTTGTCCGGATTGGGATCGGGCTGGGGACCCTTGAACAGGCTCCCGGAGGCCACCTGGGGCCTGATCCTGAGGGGCCTCACCACGACGGTCGCCGTCTCCGTCGCGCCGGCGGCGACCTCGCCGAAGTCACACTCCACCGATGGTTCTCCGGGCAGCAGGACACGGCAGAACGACGACGTCTTGCTGGGGTCGAGGACGACCTCGTTGCCCGTCACGTTCCGCACGAACAGGGAGGGCTTCACTGCCGTCGCGGTGGTGCTCGAGAAGTTGGTGACGCCGAAGGTGTACGTGAGGTCGGAACCGACCTTCACCGGTTCGGGAGTCGCCGTCAACGACAGGCCCAGGTCGACGCCCGGCGGAGGCGGGACGTTGACCGAGTAGGTGGCCGGAGCCGACCTGGTGAGCGGGATCTCGCCGTACAGGTCGTCGAAGATGGCCACGATCGCGTGGTCGGAGCCGTAGGGGAGCGAGCCGGCCCGGACGCGCTTGACGTAGGTGCCGTCCTGCGAGCTGGTGACGAAGTCGCCGGTGATGTTGGAGCACGGGCAGGCATCGGGCGCGCTGGGACTCGTCGATCCGTTGGCCTTGGTGTAGTCGACGAAGCGGATCTGGCCGACCGGGGCGACGCCGGTCGACGTCGTCACCTTGGTCGTCAGCGTCACCATCGTGTCGGGGTCGACCTTGCCGCTGGGGCTCGCGGTCACGGTGACGTTGGCCGAGACCGGCCCGCCGGGCCACGTGGCGGTCACGAGACCGCGTCCGTCCTTCTCACCCTGGATGTCGAGACGGTCCTCGGGCAGGGGGTAGGCGTCCTCCTGCCCGCCGGTCTTCGACGAGGTGTCGGTGGCTCGCGGCGTGATGTAGCCGCTTCCGCCGCCGCCCCCCGACGGATCGAAGGCCCCGACGACGGCACCGCTGCCGCCCCCGCCGAAGTATCCGCCCCCACCGCCGGCTCCGGACTGCGCCAGTGCGATCGGGCCCGAGCCACCTGAACCGCCGAAGCCGCGCCCGGCGCTGCCGGCGTTGCCGGGCGAACGTCCTGCCTGCGTCTGGCTGCCGCCCCCGCCGCCCGAGGAGCCGATCCCGTTGTCCCCATCGAGGCCGTTGGCGCCACCGCCGGCTCCGCCCGCGTTCGTCCGGTCTGCGTTGATGCCGCCGAATCCGCCGCCACCGCCGGCCACGAGGAGGCGGTCGAGCAGGCCGTAGGTGCCCTCCCGGACGTCGGACGCGCCTCCGCCGCCGTCTCCTCCGGTGACGACGGAGCCGTTCTCGATGGAGGTGCGACCGCTGTCGCCGCCGCCGTTGAAGCCGCCGAACTGGTCGCGGTCACCACGGGCGGGGCCGCCGACGTTGATCTGGTAGTCGGCGCCGGGCGTCAGCTTGAGCGTGCCCTTGGACATGCCTCCCCAGTCACGCGAGGGGCGGAACGTGCCTGACGACCGGGCTCCGTAGACGGTGAAGGTGACGTTCGGCTGGTAGTACGGCGCCCGGAACGTGTCGGTGCCGACCGTGGCGTAGCGGCAGCCGGTGCCGTTCATGTCAGTGCCCGTGGCGCCGCAGGGGTTGGCGGTCGGGACGGCCGCCATTGGGGCCACGGCTGCTGCGATCGGTCGTGGCGCTGGGGCGGCCTGGGCGGGCGCCATCCACGTCATGGTCGAGGCGACGACGGCGACCGCGAGCGCGGCCGTCCTGGAGACTGCCCGGCGCTGCTCCATGCATGGTTCCGATCGTTGGTACCGGCCCTCGGCCCACGATCGTGCGTGCGGAGGTCGACGTGTCGTGCAGGGGACGTGACGAATCACGGTCCCCGATGGAGCGCGTCGACGTGGTCAGGCTAGTCGAGCCCGGCGGTCGCCGGGGGTGAAACTGGGACGAATGTCTTCACGTCTCATCGTCGTCGGTCGCGGGACGCGTTGGTCCGTCGGGTGGCTTGCGCCGTGCGCGGGTCGTCGGGCCACGCGTGCTTCGGGTAGCGACCGCGCAGGTCGGCCCTGACCCCCGGGTAGCCGTTGTCCCAGAAGGAGTCGAGGTCTGCCGTGACGGCGGCCGGCCGACGGGCGGGGGAGAGCAGGTGCAGCAGGAGCGGGACCCTGCCGTCCGCGAGCGTCGGTGCCGCGGTCCAGCCGAAGACCTCCTGCAGCCTGACCGCGAGCACGGGCTGCTCCTGGGAGTAGTCGATCCGCACGGTCGAGCCGCTGGGGACCTCCACCCGCTCGGGCGCCAGCTCGTCGAGCCTGGCTGCTTCGAGCCACGGCAGGAGAGCGCGGAGGGCCGCGCCGACGTCGATGCGTCGGAGGTCCTGCGCCGAGCGGACCCGCGCGAGCTGCGGACCGAGCCACGCGTCGATGTTCGTCGTCAGGGCTTCGTCGCTCACGTCAGGCCAGGGGTCGCCGAGAGCACGATGCAGGAAGTCGAGGCGGGCGCGAAGTGCTGTGGCCGCCTCCGACCACGTGAGGAGATCGATCCCCTCGCTCTCCAGGGCCTCGCGGATGGCCGCGGTCAACGCTTCGGTCGGCGGGTTCTTGATGGGGACGGACGCGAGCTCGATCGCGCCGAGCATCGTGCGTCGTCGGGCCAGCACCCTCCCGTCGGACCAGGTGACGTCGTCCACCTCGGTCCACAGCGAACCGGCCGCTTCGAGCGCCAGGTCCTCGGTGAGCGGGGCCGCCGCCCGGATGCGTGCCTCGCGCTCGCCGGATCGTCGGTCGGCGTCGCCGACGGCGAGCCACTCGAGCCCGGCGAGAGGGCTGGAGTCGCGACGGTCGAAGGCGGCGCCCGTGCCTCCCGTCATCAGGTAGCTCGATCCGCCGGGGCGCTTGCGCGCGATGCGGTCGGGGTGGGCCAGGGCCACCACCAGGCCCACGGCCACGTCGTCCGTGAGCGCTCGGGCGTCGTCCGGACCGCGCTGATCGTCGCGCTGCTCCTTCGTGATGGCCTCGAGGCGCTTGACCTGGGTGCGCCACGAGCCGGACCGGTCTCCGTTGCGCAGCGAGCGGAGTGCCGCGACGAGGTCTCCGCCGGGAGCGCGGACGTCCTCGCTGAGCATGGCGACCACTTCGGCCGCGCGCCTCGCCCCGACGAGACCGGCCCCGTCGATGAGTGCCCGCGCCAGCCGTGGATCGACGGGCACGCCGGCCATCACCCGGCCGCGGTTGGTCGCCCGGCCGTCGTCGTCGATTGCTCCCAAGTCCAGGAGCACCCGCCCGGCTGTCTCCAGTGCGTGGGCCGGTGGTCGGTCGAGCAGTGCCAGGTCGCGCACGTCGTCGCTGCCCCAGCACGCCAGCTCGAGGGTGAAGGCGGTCAGGTCCGCGGTGGCGATCTCGGGCTCCGGGTGGTCGGCCAGGTGCGCGTGCTCCTCCTTCGACCAGCAGCGCAGTACGGCGCCCGGTCCCAGACGTCCGGCGCGTCCTGCCCGCTGCTCGGCCGCCGCCTTGCTCACCGCGACGGTGACCAGCGACGACAGCCCGCGTCGGTAGTCGGTGCGCGGCTCGCGTGAGAACCCGGCATCGACGACGACGCGTACCCCGGGCACCGTCAGTGACGACTCGGCTACCGCGGTCGAGACGATGACACGGCGCCGCGGACCTTCGCTGAGTGCACGGTCCTGCTCGGCGCCGGAGAGCCGTCCGTGGAGCGGGTGCACGTCGGCCGGCACGTCGCGGAGACGTCGGATGGTCGCGTCGACCTCCCCGACGCCCGGCACGAACACCAGCACGTCGCCCTCGTGCTCCGCGAGCGCACGGCGGACGGTCGCGGCGACGTGGTCGTGGAAGGCCGGCGTGATGCCCCGGTCGTCGGTGCGACGGGACCCCGCCGGCACCGGGCACCAGACGGACTCGACCGGGTGCAGCGCGCCCGGGACGTCGATCACCGGGGCGGCTGCCGCGTCGCCGTCACCGAGCAGCGCTGCCGTCCGTCCGGCCTCGATGGTCGCCGACATCGCGACGAGCGTCAGGTCGTCGCGCAGGTTGGCCCGGACGTCGATGAGGAGAGCCAGGGTCAGGTCGGCGTCGAGGTGCCGCTCGTGCACCTCGTCGAGCACGACGGCACCGACCCCGGCCAGCTCGGGATCGTGCTGGATCCGCCGCAGCAGGAGACCGGTCGTGACGACCTCGACGCGCGTCCGACGGCTGGTCTTCCGGTCCCCGCGCACGGAGTACCCGACGGTCTCCCCGATCGGTTCGCCCAGCAGATGCGCCAGCCGTCGAGCAGCGGCGCGAGCGGCGATGCGGCTCGGCTGCGTGACGACCACCCGCCCCTCGACGGCCACGGCGACCGCGGGCGGGACCAGCGTCGTCTTGCCGGTGCCCGGCGGCGCCTGGACCACCGCTACCCCATGGCTGCGCAGCACCTCATCGAGTGCCGGCAGCCCCGCGACGACCGGGAGGTCGGGCGGTGCGGCGAGCAGGCGCTGCAGCGGGTCGGGCACGAGTGCAGTGTGCCCGAGTGACTAGTCGTAGGAACGAAGGCTCAAACGATAGCTTCAGACTAGGCAGGACGTCTGGGACCACACCTAGCGCAGCCTGACCGCGGAGAATTCGACGTCTGTATCCCCGAGATCGTTACGCGAAAGGAGTCGTCGCACCGTGCTCACGTGCTCGTCATGCAGTAGCGGACCAAGACGGACTGAGCGAATCGGCAACGGTCCCGCGGGCCTGCTGCCTTCAATGCCTCCAGGCCGGTGAAAGACCCTTCCGAAGGGATGGCCGTCGGGGCACGGACACAGAAGTCCGTACCCGATGATGCCGTGAGTTCCCGGTCGGTATCTGATGTGCTCATCGGCCGCGAGGAATGTGGCTACTGTTCGCACCTCGTTCTCACCGGAGAACCCGGGCTCTTTCGTGAGATGAGCAATTGTGCCGAGGGCTTCGAGTGCTTTGCCGTGGAGTACGTCACGTTCCTCCGAACGATCAGCGTCGTCCAGTTCGCGACCAGGCGCTTTCATGCTGGAGATCGCTTTGGCAGTCGAGGCTAGAAGTTCCCGGAGGGCAGTCTCGGTCTCGTCGACGGTATACATCACGTGGTACCAGGGACTCACTGAAGCGTTTTCACTGAAGAACCAGGCGATGTTGATCGTCGTCCCGCCCGAGCCGTCGTCGATGACTCGCTCTGCTTCGGGTGCGTCGCTGAACGCGGCGAGCCGCACGGCTGGATCAATCTCAACGGAGTATCCGTTGCCGCCCTGGGCGTATAGGCGCCATTGATTGGCGTCGTCCGGAGCAGTGGAGCCGCTCAGAACAAAAACTTCGTGCTCCTGTTCGAGAGGGTTTTCGGCCATCTCGCTCAGTAGTTCAGCGGATTCTGACGGCGGCTGCTGAAGCAACCAGCTCTTCACGACCTCCCAACCGTGCCTGACTTCCGCGAGGTCGTTCAAGCTTGTCGCCTCAGACGCCCAGAGACTCCCCCCTTCTACTAATCCGAGGAGACCTGCCGCCGAGGTGTAGTGGAAGACTGACCCATTCGCTCGGCGGATCGACGGGGGCATCAAGTCGTTTGCCTCAGCCATGTCCGGAGACTAGCTCGCTAGAGATGCGTCAGGTTCCTTATCAACGACCCAGTCTTGAGATGCTTGTTCGACGTGCTGGAAGATCCGGTCAAGCCATCCGACACAATCCCCCCATGCCCCTGAACTGGAACCTGCACCACGACGGCAAGACGATCCGGGACGGCGAGATCGTCCGCCCGGGGGAGCGGCTGACGTGGCCGCGGACCATCGGGCTGGGCGCGCAGCACGTGGTGGCGATGTTCGGGGCCACGTTCCTGGTGCCGACGATCACCGGATTCCCGGTCACGGCCACGCTCTTCTTCTCCGGCGTGGGCACGATCCTGTTCCTCGTCCTCACGCAGAACCGGCTGCCCAGCTACCTCGGGTCCTCGTTCGCGTTCCTCGCGCCCATCGGAGCGGTCGCGGCGTCGGGGGCGTCGATCGAGGTGGCGATGTTCGGCATCGTCGTCACGGGCGTGATCCTCGCGGCGGTCGGCGCGATCGTCATGAAGACCGGCATCGGGTGGATCAACGCCCTCATGCCGCCGGTGGTGGCCGGCTCCATCGTCGCGCTCATCGGCTTCAACCTCGCGCCCACGGCGGTCAACAACGCGAAGGCCGGGCCGTGGATGGCGGTCATCACGCTCGTCGTCCTCGTGCTCACCATCGTCGTGTTCAAAGGCCTCATCGGCCGGCTGTCGATCATCGTCGGCGTCGTCGCCGGGTACGTCTACGCCGCCATCACCGGTGCGCTCGACTTCGACCCCGTTGGCAAGGCCGACCTGCTCGGCCTGCCCGCCTTCAGCACCCCCGAGATCAGCTGGGTGTTCATCCCCGCCTTCCTGCCCGTCGTGCTCGTGCTCATCGCCGAGAACGTCGGCCACGTGCGCAGCGTCGCGCAGCTGACCGACGACGACTCCATCAACGAGCGCACCGGCCGGGCCCTGTTCGCCGACGGTCTCGCGACGACGATTGCCGGCGCCGGCGGAGGCTCCGGCACCACCACCTACGGCGAGAACATCGGCGTCATGGCCGCCACCCGCGTCTACTCCACCGCCGCCTACTGGGTGGCCGGCGCCATCGCGATCCTGCTGTCGTTCTCGCCGAAGATCGGCGCCCTCATCAACACCATCCCCACCGGAGTGCTCGGCGGCGTCACCATCGCCCTCTACGGCCTCATCGGCATCGTCGGCATCAAGATCTGGATCGACAACAACGTCGACTTCGCCCTCCCGGTCAACCAGCTCACCGCCGGCATCGCCCTGGTGATCGGCATCGGCAACCCCGAGCTGAAGGTCGGCGACATGGTGTTCAACGGCATCGCGCTCGGCACCATCGCCGCGCTCGTGGTCTTCCACGTCATGACGTTCATCGAGAAGCAGCGCCAGACGGCCTGAGCCGGCGTCGAAAGGACCCCGCGGCTCATCCCTTCGGCCGATGTCGCGGGGGAGCGGGCCTGCCTAGCGTGAGGGCATGAACCCGACTTTCCAGCTGGCTCTCGGCGTCGTGCTCGTCGTCGCCGGCGCGGTGCTGGCGCTGGCCTTCCCCGACACCGAGTTCTTCTGGTTCCAGGGTCGACCGTTCGGCGTGGTGCTGGCCATCGTCGGTGCGATCGACCTCGCCGAGGCGTTCAGCCGACGTCGCCGCACCTGACGACCGACCCGGTCCAGGGGCAGACTGGACGGGTGAGCGACACCGACCCCAGCGACCTGTCCCTCGGGCGCCTTGCCGGCGCCTTCGGCCCCGACTTCACGTGGGGCACCGCCACCGCGTCGTACCAGGTGGAGGGCGCTGTCGACGTCGGCGGACGCACCCCGTCCACGTGGGACGTGTTCACCGCGCGGCCCGGTCGCGTCGAGAACGGCGACACCGGCGAGGTGGCCTGCGACCACTACCACCGCTACCTCGAGGACGTCGGCCTGCTGCGTTCCCTCGGCGTCGACGCCTACCGCTTCTCGCTCTCGTGGTCGCGCATCCAGCCCGACCCCAGCGGCGCCGTGAACCCCGAAGGTCTCGACTTCTACGACCGGCTCGTCGACGCGCTGCTCACCGCGGGCGTCGAGCCGTCGGCGACCCTCTTCCACTGGGACACCCCGCAGTGGCTCGAGGACATCGGCGGCTGGGAGAACCGCGACGTCGCGGAGCGCTTCGCCGACTACACGTCCGTCGTCGCGGCCCGCCTCGGCGACCGCGTGACCCGTTGGATGACGATCAACGAGCCCGTCGTGGTCACCCTGCTCGGCCACGGCGCCGGCGTGCACGCCCCCGGCAAGACCCTCGGCTTCGACGCCCTCCCCGTCGCCTACCACCAGCTGCTCGCACACGGCCGTGCCGTGCAGGCCCTGCGCGCCGCCGGCACCGGACCTGTCGGCATCGTCAACAACCACGTGCCCGTGTGGCGCCTCGACGACACCGACGAGACCGAGCAGGCCGCCACCTTCTTCGACGACCTCTACAACCGGCTCTTCGCCGACCCCGTGCTCCTCGGCCGTTGGCCCTGGGAGGGCATGGAGGCCGGGTTCGACGGCTACCGCGACGACGACCTCGCCGTCATCTCCACCCCGCTCGACTTCTACGGCGTCAACTACTACAACCCGCAGCTCGTCGGTCCTCCTGGTGCCAGTAGTGAAGCCGCGAGCGACGGGCTCCCGCTCCCCGCCGACCTGCCCTTCTCCCTGCACGAGCTCGAGGGGCGTGAGCGCACCGACTTCGGCTGGCCCGTGGTGCCCGAGGGTCTCAACGAGGTTCTCGTGGGCCTGAAGGAGCGCTACGGCGAAGCCCTCCCGCCGGTGTACGTCACCGAGAACGGCGCCTCCTACGCCGACGCACCCGGCAGTGACGGCCACGTGCGCGACGAGCGCCGCACCCGCTACCTGTTCGACCACCTGGCCGCTGTGCTCGACGCCCGTGACGCCGGCGTCGACGTGCGCGGCTACTTCCACTGGTCGCTGCTCGACAACTTCGAGTGGGCCGCCGGCTACTCCCAGCGCTTCGGGCTCGTGCACGTCGACTACGACACCCTCGTGCGCACGCCGAAGGACTCCTTCGAGGCCTACCGGTCGGTCATCGCGTCCCAGCGTCCTGACTGACCAGGACGCCGGCCGCTCTTGCCGTCCGATCGATACCCGAACCTGCTGGTGGTGCTGGGTGGTGACTCCACAGCGGCCCCTACCGCCGGGATCCTTCGTCGCCCGTGCCTTCTCGTGCTCCCTAGCGTCGCTTGTTCTTCTTCCGCCAGTACGTGATCCCACCGATCAGCGCTGCGATCACGGCGATGACCGCGACCTCCCAAGGCTCGCCGGACTCGCGGGTCGTGACGGCTTCGGGCAGCAGCGCGCTCATCTGATGTCCGGCTCCCGCTTGGACAGTCGGTAGTGCATCACCGTCATCACCAGGCCGAGGGCCGAGCCCGCGGCTCCGATGCAGAACACGACGTACGTGAGGGTGGTCAACTGCGTGAAGGACAGCGCCATCATCACCAGCACCATCGAGAGTGCCCACACGCAGGAGAGGAAGAACGTCCGGTAGTGCCTCGGTCCGTCCTTGAACATGGTCCAGAGGGTATCGAGGGAACTCGGATCTCGCTGCACGATGGACTCTGGCCAGACGCGCGGCGCCGGACGACACTGGAGCCCATGGCCATCGACGACGTCCTGACCGCGCTGCGGAGCCTGCCCGGCGCGCTCGAGCTCGCGCCCGAGGAGGGCAGCAACCACCCCGAGATCTCGTGGGGTGACCACTTCTTCTACTACGCCCCCGACGGCGAGGTGCCGACCAACCGGCAGCCGCACACGACGATCGTCACGAAGAACTACCCCGACGACACCGTCTCGAACCTCGACGAGCCCGGCCGCTGGCGCCTGAACCTCAACGTCGGTGCCGACGCCTACGCCGACCTCTTCGGCCACCCGCCGGGCCAGCTCAGCGTGGCCGACGTCGACCACGCCGCCACCGACACGTTCGTCCCGCACCCGATCTACGGCGCGTACGGATGGGTGTCCGTCGTGAACCCGGGGGAGAAGACCGTCGAGCGGGCGCTCGAGCTGGCGCGTGAGGCCCACGACGCCGACCGTCGTCGCCTCGAGCGACGCGAGGCCGCCGGCTCGGCCTGAGCGCGGAGCCCGGCACGCTGCGGCGTCAGGTCGCGAGGCTGTCGATCCACGACGTCCGCAGCCGCATCGCACGGTCGAGCACGCCGAGCACCGCGATGACGCCCACGCCGACGTTGACCGCCACGGGGATGCGCAGCGGCCACTCGACGGCGCCGATGGACTCCGCCACGGGCGGGATGCCCGTCAGCTGGGCGACGACCTGCGCGAGAGCCAGTGCGGCGCCCACGAGCACGGCCACGAGGGCGACCGCGCCGACGACCCGACTGGCGCCGGGGTGCTCACGGTCGAAGCGTGCGCGGCGCCCTTCGGCCGACGACGGATGGGGCACCAGTACCTGTTCGGGTCCGTGGTCGGGGACGAAGTGGCACCGCTTCATGCCGACGGTGGTCGCAGCCACATCGATCTCACCGCCCTCGACGGGGAAGACGGTGGGCACCTTCGAGACCGCAGCGAGGAAGCCGTCGCGGTAGAGGCGGGCGCGCACCTCGCCGTCGCTGCCGTCACCCCACAGACGCACGTCGACGGCATAGCGACGGCCACCTCCCACCACGGGCAGCTCCAGCTCGAACAGCGACCGGTTCAGCAGCTGCCACCAGCGGTAGCGCGGCAGGCGGCTGCCGTCGCCGACCTCCGCGCGACGAGCGTTGCGGCGTTGCTTGCGGGTACTGATGGCGACCCCTCCCGATAATGCGTAGTACGGTGTACTAGTCCAGGAGGACGACGCTAGCACGCCGTACTAGTCGACGCGAGGGAGACGGCACGTGACGGAGGAGCTGGGCACGCGCGACAAGATCCTCGTCACTGCGGCGACCATGCTGGGCGAGGACCCGACCGTCCGGCTCAGCGTCCGAGCCGTGGCCTCGCGGGCCGGCGTGAGTGTCGGTTCACTGCGGCACTTCTTCCCGGACCAGCGCTCCCTGCTCGACGAGGTGCTCGCAGGGATCCGCCGCATCGACGGCACCGGAGACCCGGCCGGCGACGTCCTGGCCGACACGACCGTGAGCGCCACGGAACGACTGCTGACCTGCCTGCGTCAGGTCCTCGACCACGTCGGGACGGGAGCAGCCGCCCGAGAGGGCTGGCGCCGTACCTTCGGCGTCTTCCTCGACGAGCACCCCCGCCCGGACGCCACCGAGAGCTTCCAGGCGCTCGAGCAGGCGGGGCGCCGTCGGGTCGAGCGGTGGCTGAGCATCCTTCGGGACGAAGGGGCGCTCCTCGACGACGACGTCGAGGGCCAGGCCCGCTACCTGGCGACCGTCCTCGACGGGATCGCCGTCGAACGAGCGCTCCCCATGGACGCCGCTGCTGCCCTCGCCGAGGACGCGACGTTGCGCCGAGCCGTGTCGGCCGTCGTGCGCGAGCGCTAGTCCTGCGCGAGCCGCATGGCCATCCACGCGTCGTCGAGCAGCACCGGCGGCGTGGCGCCCCAGCCGAACTCGTGGACCACCTCGGCGACCTCGTCCGCCGACAGCTCGTGCGGCGGGAAGCACACCCACACGAGCGGCACGGAGCCGAGCTGCGGGAAAACCTCGTCGACCTGCTCGGCGAACGTGGTCACGTCGTCGGTGATCACCACGGTGGCGTCGAGGGAGTGCACGTACTCGTCGAACGTCTCCACGCCCTCGGGCAGCGGATCGAGCAGCGAGCGCTCCTCCACGGTCTCGCCGACGACCCACACGCGGAAGCCGTCCGTGATGCCGAGCAGGTCTGCCGTGGCGGTGCCGTCCATCCGGTCAGTGTAGGACGTCAGTGCTGCAGAACTTGCGCAGCGAAGTCGTGGATCACGCGCCCCTTGTCCAGGCCCTTGCGCTCGAACTTGGTGAGCACGCGCCCCTCGAACCGTTCCACGGGGCCGCCGCTCACGTGGGGGCTGGCCTCGATGACCTCGGCCATCTGCTCGCCGTAGTCGGCCCAGTCGGTGGCCAGGCGCCACGTCCCGCCGGGCTCGAGAACCCGCGAGACGAGCTCGGTGAACGGCACCGTGACCAGGCGCCGCTTGGTGTGACGCTTCTTGTGCCAGGGGTCGGGGAACCACGTCCACAGCTCGTGCACCGACGTCGGCTCGAGCGCCGTGCCCAGCATCTCGGTGGCGTTGGCCACCGCGAGCCGGATGTTGGTGACGCCTGCCGCACGTGCCTGCAGGAGCGTCGTCGCCACGCCCGGCACCCACACCTCGATCGCCAGGAAGTCCCACCCCGGGTGCTGCTGGGCCGCGGCCACCACGTTCTCGCCGCGTCCGCTGCCGATCTCCACCACCAGTGGCGCAGTGCGCCCGAACACGCGCTCCGGCTCCACCCGCCAGTCGGGGGTCACCGACGTGTCGGTCCCCTCTCGCGGGACGTCGAGCACGTACGTCTCGGCCATCGCGTCCCAGGCGTCCTGCTGCTTCTCGGTCAGGCGTCCTCCGCGACGGGTGAACGAGACCGGCTCGCGGCGGAAGCGGGGCGGGTCCTCGGCGGTGGCGGGATCTCGCGGCTGGTCGGCAGCGTCGGGCATGGCTCGAACCCTAGATCGTCGGCCACGATCGGATGCATGAGCACCGTCGACGAGAGCATCGTCCCCGACGACAAGGACTGGACGTGGGTCCTGCAGGAGCCGTGCGCCGAGTGCGGGTTCCGCGCCGACGACGTCGACCCGCGCGGGGTGGCCGACCTGGTGCGCGCCTGTCTGTCCCGTTGGCGGCAGGTGCTCGCCCGTCCCGACGCGGCGGTCCGTCACCGCCCCGACGTCTGGTCCGACCTCGAGTACGCGTGCCACGTGCGCGACGTCCTCGTGCTCTTCGCCGAGCGGCTCAGGCTCATGCTCACCGCCGACGAGGGCGAGGCCCGCTTCGCCAACTGGGACCAGGACGCGACGGCTGTGGAGCAGCGCTACGCCGAGCAGGGCCCGGCCGTCGTCGCCCGCGAGCTGACCGCGGCGGGGGAGCAGCTGGCCGACGCCTTCGACGCCGTCCCGTCCGACGCGTGGGGCCGCGTCGGCCTGCGCAGCGACGGCTCGGTCTTCACCGTCGAGACCTTCGCCCAGTACTTCTGGCACGACGTGGCGCACCACCTGGCCGACGTCGACGGCTAGCGGGAGCGCGACACGCGGGCTCGGTGTCGTGCTCTGCGAGGTACTGCGCAGTGCGTGGTACTGTCCACCGCATGGATGCAACGCAACTGCTGAAGGGCGTACTCGACGTGGCCGTGCTGGCCGTCGTCGAGTCCGAGGACGGCTACGGCTACGACGTCGTGCGCCGCCTGCGCGCCGGAGGGCTCGAGGACGTCGGCGACGCCTCCGTGTACGGGACGCTCCGGCGCCTCTACGCGGCCGGGGCGCTCACGTCGTACGTGGTGCCCTCCGAGGAGGGGCCGCACCGCAAGTACTACGGCGTCACGCCCGAGGGGCGCTCGATGCTCGCGGCCCAGCGCAAGGTCTGGGCCGACTTCGCCGACACCATGAACCGACTCCTGACGGGGGACGCCGCATGAGCACCACCATCCCGACCGAGATCAGCGCCTTCGCCGCCCGCGTGCGCGCCCAGCTGGCCGACCTGCCCGCCGACGAGCCGGAGGAGCTCACCGAGGGCCTGGAGGCCGACCTGGCCGAGGCCTACGCCGAGGACCTCGCCCGCGAGCTCCCCGACCCCGTGGCCTACGCCGCCGAGCTGCGCGCCGCGGCCGGCCTGCCTCTCAAGGAGGACCAGCGCTCCGGCCTGGCCGGCGGCCTCGACTCGCTGCGCCAGGGGGCGAGCGAGACGTGGCGCGACGTGACCCTGGCCCTGCGTCGGAGCCCGGTCGGTCGGGGCGTCCTCGACTTCCTGTCCGTGCTCCAGCCGGTCTGGTGGGTCACCCGGGCCTGGCTGGCCACTTGGCTGGTCTCGGCGTTCTTCGGCTGGGAGTCCGGCTTCGCGCCCACGACGCTGGGCACGTGGATCCTCCTCGCCGCCTTCGTGACGGTGAGCGTCCAGTGGGGTCGTGGCCTCTGGGGCGCCCCGCGCATCGGCCCCCTGCTGGTGCTCGGCAACGTCGTCGCCGCCGTCGCGCTCCTGCCGGTGGTGGCCACCGCCCAGTCCTGGGAGACCAGCACCTACGAGATGGCCTACATCGGGTCCGGCGACCCAGCCGGGATCTCACTCGACGGATCCAGCGTCACCAACATCTACCCCTACGACGCGCAGGGACGCCCGCTCAGCGGCGTGCAGCTGTTCGACCAGGACGGTCGGGCGCTGGCCCCTGCGCTCAACGCCGAGCGCGACGAGTGCGCGAACGACTGTGTCGACGGCATCGCGGCCGACGGGACGGCGTGGGCGCCGGCAACGCTGGAGACCGGCCAGGACGTCATGAACGTCTACCCGCTGTCCGTCGTGCAGCACTTGGTCGACGAGATCGGCTCGGCCTCGTCGGCCGTCGTCGGGGAGGCGAAGGTGCCCGAGGCCCCGTTCCTCAAGGTGCCCGCGCTGGCCCCCGCTCCAGAGGCGTCGGCGAGCCCGTCCGCCGCGCCGTCGACCGCCTCGACCGACGCGCCGGACTGATCCACCCGACGCGGACTGGTTTCCCTGGGAAACCAGTCCGTGTCGGGAAACAATCGCGCGTCCCGGACGTTATGTAGGGTGAGGTCACATCGACTTCCTCAGTAGTGCTGAGTACTGATTCCCGGAGGGAACCATGCAGAGCAACAACCCCGTCTTCAACCGATCCGAGGGGTTCAACGGCCGTGGCACCAGCACGGCCCGCGCCACCGATCCGTCGCAGTGGAAGCTCGACCTCGACGGCTCGACCTCGCAGCCTGGCCCCACGCACACGTCCACCGGACGTGGCACGGGCCTCATGACCCTCGAGACCGTCATCGAGAAGACCGCCATCTCGCTGGCCCTCGTCGTCGTCGCGGCCGCCGCCACCTGGTTCGTCACCGGTGACGTCGCGTCCGGCTCGGCCGAGGCGTCGTCGAACCTGGGCCTCCTCAGCGCCCTGATGATGGTCGGCATGCTCGGCGGCCTCGCGCTGTCGCTGGTCAACTCGTTCAAGAAGGTCGTCAGCCCGCCGCTCGTCCTCGCGTACGCGGTGCTCGAGGGCGTGTTCCTCGGAGCGGCCTCGAAGCTGATCTCCTACGCCATCGCCGGCACGTCGATCGTCGTCGTGCAGGCCGTCGTCGCCACCTTCGTGGCTGCCGGCGCCACCCTGGCCGCCTACAAGTTCTTCGACATCCAGGTCACCGACCGCATGCGCAAGATCGGCGCCATCATGGCCGTCTCGATCCTGGGCGTCCTGGTCGTCAACCTCGTCCTGAGCCTCACGGGCGTCGTCGAGGGTGGCGGACTCGCCGGCTTCGACACGCTCGGTCTGATCGTCTCCGTCGCCATCGCGGCCTTCGCGGTCTACGCGCTGGTCCTCGACTTCGACATGGTCGAGCGTGGCGTCGAGGCGGGGCTTCCCGAGAGCGAGTCGTGGCGCGCGGCCTTCGGCCTCACGGTCACGCTGACGCTGCTGTACTTCCAGCTCCTGCGGATCTTCGCGATCCTCAGCCAGGACTGACACCAGCTCCACACGGCGGCCGGGCACCCTTCACGGGGTGGCCGGCCGTCGTCGTCTGTAGACACCGCTCCGGGAGGCGCTCTACCTTGTGGCTGGACGGCGCCGCGCATGGTGGTGCCACATCGATCGGGGGATCGGATGAGCAGAAAGTTCTCAACCACGTGTGCGCTGGTCGTCGCGGCGGCCCTTGTGCTGGCGACGGGCGCGGCGGCATACGCCCAGTCGTGGAAGCTCAAGGACACCGACAGCCTCAATCGCAGCACGCCGTCGCAGAACGTGTACACGACGTCGGGGTCCTTCAAGTGGTACGACGAGGACCTGGACCACCCGAGCGGTGAGGTCGGCGATGCGCGAGCCACGTTCTCGGTGCGGCTGAACCTGGACGGCGCCAAGAACTCATGCGCTCGGCTGCGCGTGATCACCTACAAGACGACCGGTGCGAGCTACGCGACGTCCAAGCGCTTCCCCGCAAGCTCCTCGACGAACTACGGGTACTACACGTACTGCCAGAGTGACGGCAAGGGCTACAAGACGTACAGCGGTGCCGATGACTTGGCCGTGGGGTACACGTCGGCGTACAACGACATCACCAAGGCGGACGTGAAGATCTGCTACTCCAGGAGCACCTCGGTCGCTCCGAGCAGCGACTGCTACGCGTTCACGGTGAAGAAGGGCGACTGAGGTGGCGCAGGTCCCTCGGATCGTGCGCGGACTCGACTGATCTCAGCATCCACGCGACGGCCGGTCACCCCTCACGGGGTGGCCGGCCGTCGTCGTTCCTGGACCTCAACTCCGGCCCTGAGGGGCAGAGATTCTTCCTTCTCGTGGACCGGTCCACGAGAAGGAAGAAGCGTTCGGCCTCGGACGCGCGAAGGGAAAATCGTGGGTCAGCGGCGGCGCAGGATGCGGGCCCAGCGGCCGTCGCGGGTGACCTCGGTGCCCTCGCGCAGCGCGGCCTTCTCGGCGGCGTCGGTGAGGGACATCGTGCCGGGGGAGCCGCCGAAGTGGGCCACGGCGAAGTCGCGGTCGCGCTCGCGCCACGCGGCCGCCAGCGACGGGACGAGCACCGAGACCATGTTGGCGTAGCCGGTCTCGGACGGGTGGAAGCGGTCCTCGCCGAACATCACGTCGTACTTCTCGGTGAACAGCACGCCGAGCAGGCTGCCCAGCGAGACGGCGCGGCCGCCGGCGCGGACCGTGGCCACGGTCTGCTTGCGGGCGAGCGAACGGCTCTTGCGTCGGGCGATCCAGCGCAGCGGCTGGGGGAGGGGGCGGACGGTCCCGAGGTCGGGGCACGTGCCCACCACCACCTGGGCGCCGCCGTCGACGAGCTTCTTCACGGCCGAGCCGAGCAGCCGGGTGGACTGGTAGGCGGGCACGCGGTGGGTCACGTCGTTGGTGCCGATGACGATGACGACGAGGTCGGGGTCGAAGTCGCCGGCCGCCTCGATCTGGTCGCGCAGGTCGTGGGTCTGTGCTCCCACGACGGCCTCGGAGCGGATCTCGACCTGGGCGTCGAGCACGTGCGCCAGTCCGATGCCGAGCATGGCAGGAGGAGTCGCGTCGGCACGGGCCATGCCGTAGCCGACGGCTGCGGAGTCACCGAGCACCAGGCAGCGCACGGGTTCACGGGGCAGCTCTTCGCCGTACAGGCCGTCGGCGCGCGGGGGACGCGCCTCGGTGATGCCGATCGCCCGCTTCGCGACCATCAGCTCGCTGAAGATGACGCCGTAGTAGCCGGTGACGGCGGCTGCCCCTCCGATCGCGGCCTGGGACGCGATCTTGCGGGGGATTCTCACGACGCCATGCTAGATCCACCCGCCTGAGAGGGCCGCCCCAGAGCCGGCCCAGAGGGAGTGTGGGTCCTCACACCTACGATGAACGGCGTGAGCGTCGTCATCCCCAACTTCCGTGACGTCGGCGGTGTCGCCGGCCTCGACGGTGCCGCCGTCCGACCTGGTCTGCTGCTGCGCAGCGGCGTGCCCGAGCCCACCGACGTCGTGCCCGACGGCACCCCGTGGCCGCCCTCCCTGGTGCTCGACCTTCGGTCCGCCGTCGAGCACGGCGGCCCGCACCCGCTCACCCCGCTGGGTCCGAGAGTCGTCACGCTCTCGCTGCTGCAGGCGCTGCGGCCCGGCTGGCACGAGGACACCCCGACCCTCAAGCACCTGTACGGCGAGGTGCTCGACACCGCCGGCGAGATGCTGGCGCAGCTGGTCGACGAGGTCGCCCAGGCAGCCGCCACGGGAGGGGCCACCCTCGTGCACTGCGCGGCGGGCAAGGACCGCACCGGCATCTCCGTGGCGCTCGTGCTCAGCCTGCTCGGGGTGCAGCGCCCCGACGTCGTGGCCGACTACATGCTCACCGAGCGGGCCACCGCCGAGATCGACGCCCGGCTGCGCCATCCCGGCTCCGACCACCCGCCGGTGCCGGCCGCGTTCCTCATGGTCCCGCGCGACGCGATCGAGCACGTCATCGACCGGTGGGACGCCCACCCCGGTGGCGTCGAGGGCTGGTACTCCTCGGTCGGCGGCGACGCAGGCACCCTCGACCGTCTGCGCACCGCCATGCTGTCCTGAGGGCGGGCAACCAAGAGCGGGGCACCTGAAGGCAGGGCACGCTCCGAGCGGTGTCGATCAGGGTTCGGCGAGCAGCTCGATCGCCTTGTCGGTGAGCCGGTACGCAAGCCACTCGTCCTGCGGGGTCGCGTCGAGCGACTCGTAGAACCGGATCGCGGGGGAGTTCCAGCGCAGCACGTCCCACTCGATGCGGCTGTACCCGCGCTCGGTCGCGATGCGTGCCAGTCCGATGAGCAGGCGGCGGCCGAAGCCCGCGCCGCGGCGCGACGGGCGCACGTAGAGGTCCTCGAGGTGGATGCCGGGCACGCCGTCCCACGTGGAGAACGTGCGGTACCAGAGCGCGAAGCCGACCACTGATCCGTGGCCGTTCTCCACCACCAGTGCTGAGGCCGGCGGGTCCGTGCCGAACAGCGCCTCGTACAGCTGCACGTCGGTCATCGTGGCCTGCTCGGCGGCCTGCTCGTACTCGGCCAGCTCGCGCACCATCGTGGCGATCGCGCTCACGTCCTCGGGGCGCGCGTCACGCACACCGGAGGGCAGCACGAGGGTCTTCATGCTCTCGAGCGTACGGGCGAAAGTCCCGGGACGGCGGGGAATGCAGGCATTGTCTTGTCCCGGCGAGCGTCGTGCCCTACGCTCGACTCAGATACCGTCGGTATCTGAGTCGTCGAGAGGATCCCCATGACCCACTTCACCGACAAGGTCGCCGTCGTCACCGGCGCCGGCTCGGGCATCGGTCGCGCGCTCGCCGTCGAGCTCGCCCGCCGGGGCGCCGTCCTGGCCATCAGCGACGTCGACACCGCGGGTCTGGCCGAGACCCAGCGCCTCGTGGAGGCCGCGGGCGCCCGGGTGCGCGGCGACGTCATCGACGTCGCGGAGCGCGAGCGGGTCGAGGAGTACGCGCAGCTGGTGGCCACCGACCTGGGCCGCGTGAACCTGGTGTTCAACAACGCCGGCATCGCCTTCACCGGCAACGTCGAGGAGATGTCGTACAAGGACGTCGAGAAGGTCATGGACGTCGACTTCTGGGGCGTCGTGCACGGCACCAAGGCGTTCCTGCCGCACCTCATCGCGTCGGGCGACGGCCACGTCGTCAACGTCTCGAGCATCTTCGGCATCTTCTCGATGCCGTCGCAGAGCGCCTACAACGCGGCCAAGTTCGCGGTCCGCGGCTTCACCGAGTCGCTGCGTCAGGAGATGGTCCTGGCCGAGCACCCGGTCAAGGTCACGTGCGTGCACCCCGGCGGCATTGCCACGAACATCGCCCGCAACGCCGACCAGGCCGAGGGGCGCGACCACGACGAGCTGGCCCGCTCGTTCGACAAGCTCGCCCGCACGTCGCCCGAGAAGGCGGCGCAGGTGATCCTGGGTGGCGTCGAGAAGGGCCGCGCGCGCGTGCTCATCGGCAACGACGCCCGTGTGCTCGACGCGGCCGTGCGCCTCCTGGGCTCGCGCTACCAGGGCGTGTTCGCCGCCGCCGGGCGCCGGTTCGGCCTCTGACCGAGACGCGACAGGGCCCCGTCACCGCTGGGTGACGGGGCCCTGTGGTCGTCGGGGTCAGCCCTGGCTGATCTCGATGCGCGTGGGCTCGGTGCCCGCGTACACGCCCGCGACGCGGACCGCGAGGATGCCGGCGTCGTAGGAGGCGCTGACGGCGTCGGCGGTCACGTGGCCCGGCAGCCCGAAGCTGCGCTCGAAGGAGCCGTAGCGGATCTCGCTGATGCGACGCGTGGGCTGCTCGCCGGACTCGCCGGCCTTGCTCTCCGCGCGCTCGTCGCGCCGCTCGCCCTTGACGACGAGGCGGCCGTTGGTCACCTCGACCGTCACGTCGTTCGAGACGTCGATGCCGGGCAGCTCGAGACGCACGACCACGTCGTCGCCGTCGCGGACGGTCTCGACGGCGGGGGTGAAGTCGAGGCGCGAGGTGCTGCCGCTGGGTGAGAACGCGTTCCGGACGAGCGAGTCGAACTCGGCGAAGGGATCGCGACGGGTGAAGACGGAAACGTTGCTCATGGTGTCCTCCTGGGGGGATCGTTCGGCCCGGCCACCGCGACCGGGACATCCAGTTAAACCTGAGTCTAGTCGACTCAATTCCCATGAGTGAGTGTATGTCAGTTCGCCGTCGGCGAACAAGGGATCACGCTGGGTCGTCCACGGTCACGCCGGCCGTCAGGGCCACCTCGCGGTAGTCGCGGGCGAGGGTCTCGACGGTGGCGTGCGCGTTGAGTCCGCTGGGGTTGGGCACGACCCACAGCTGCGCCCCTTCCAGATCGGCCGGCTGGCGGCCGACCCGGGCACGGCGGTCGCCGAAGGCCGTGCGGAAGCTGGTGATCCCTGCGACCGCCACCACGCGCGGACGGTGGGCACGCACCACGGCCGCCACACGGTCGCGCCCGGCGCGCACCTCGTCGTCGGTCAGCTCGTCGGCGCGGACGGTGGGTCGGGGCACCAGGTTGGTGATGCCCACCCCGCGCTGCACGAGCACCGGCGCGGCGAGCTCGGGCGTGATCGCGTCGGCCGGCAGGATCCCGGCGAGGCGCAGCGCGGGGTAGAAGCGGTTGCCGGGGTGCGCGAAGTGCAACCCGGTGCGCGCCGTCATGGGGCTGGGGTTGATCCCGACGAGGAGCAGCCGCATGTCGGCGCCTGCGAGGTCGGGCACCTCCGGCAGGTCGTCGAGCGGCCCGGTCACGACGCGGCGGCGACGGGCTCGTCGACGGTCTCCGCCTGGGCGCGCATGCCCAGGAGCGCCGCGAGGGTGCAGGCCACGGCCACCGCCACCATGAACGGGGCGAAGATGGTCTGGGGGCTCCACACGGTGGCGGCCCAGCCGGCCAGCACGGTCGGCACCGCCATGGCACCGTAGGCGAGCACGTAGAACGCCGACATCACCTCGCCGCGGTGGGCGGCGGGCACGTGCTGGCTCAGGTGGCGCAGGGACCCGCCGAACGCGAGGCCGAAGAACAGGCCCACCAGCGTCGAGGCCGCCGCGATCGCCCAGGCGTGACCCCAGGCCACCGCGGGCACGCACAGCACGAGCGACACCGCGGTGCCCAGGTCGCCGACGATGGCGGTCGGTCGGGCGGGCCAGCGGCCACCGACCGCCTGGCTGAGCGCCGACGCTGCCGCCGACGCACCGACCACCGCACCGCCGAACAGCACCGACGTCGCCCCGATGGCCTCCGACGCGATCCGCGGGTACAGCGACAGCAGCACGCCGAGCACCGACCACGCGGCCATGACGCCGAGGGCGGAGAACCGGAAGTGCCCGGCGATCGAGGCCGGCACGCGCGGTCGGGCGATGTTGAGGGTGATGGCGCGGTCGTCGGTGTGCGGCTCGCGCATGCACAGCACGGCCACCAGCAGCGCGACCATGATGGCGACGAGCACGGCGTAGGGCAGCACGGTCGGCGCAGGGCCCATGTCGACGATCAAGGCCACGCCCACGAGGGTGACGGCGATGCCGCCGTTGAACACCACGCCCGTCAAGCGACCGGTGCGCTCACCGTCGTCGGGTCGCAGGTCGAGCAGTGCAGCCGACGCGACCACCACGACGGCACCGACGCCGAGCCCGTGCGCCACCCGCGCCGCGAGCAGCCAGGCCACGGAGTCGGCAGCGATGAAGAGCCCGAGGCCCACCAGGATGAGCAGGACCGCGGCGATGAGCACGGGCCGACGTCCGTAGCGGTCGGAGATCGACCCCGTCACCAGCACGGAACCGAGCGCGGCGACGGCGTAGACGGCGAAGACGACGGTGGTGGTGATGGGCTCGAAGCCCCACTCCTGCGCGTACAGGGCGTAGAGCGGTGCGGGCGCACCCGAGACGCCGAGCGCGACGGCCACGAGGGCGAGCAGCATGCCGAACGCCCAGCGCTGGGTCGGCTTGGTGGTGGTCACGGTGTCCTCCGCGGCTCTCGGGCGTGTGGTCGCGGCGCGCGGACGGGTCCATCGGCACCACTGCTTCGAACGCCTTGGGTGGCGTCTGCATTCCCCATCCTCGCGAACCGCGCCGCCCCCGTCCGCGTTCTGACGCGTTGGCGTCGGTTTCTCGCGCATGGATCGACGCGAATGCGTCAGAACGCCATGCCCGGTCGGGCCGCGTGGTCAGCTCCAGTCGCCGCGGGGGATCGGGGCGGATCGACCCAGGTCGGTGACGAGGATCCGGGCGACTCTGCGATGGTCGTCGACGTCACCCATCCCGTCCTGCGCCATGCGCAGGGCCAGCACCTCGAGCTCTCCGCCCGAGGCCAGGCGATGATCCTCGTCGCACAGGACCGCAGCGCCCCCGATCCTGTCCGTGCGCCGGAGCACCTCGACCAACACCGTCGCCGGTGCTTCGCAGACGTGGCACGTCGCACTCGTCGCGTCACGCGTCTCGGCCTCGAGGTCGAACGGGACGGGCTCGTAGGACGAGGCGTAAGACGTTCCGTCGCCCGGGAGCTCGGAGTCCTCGCGTGCCACACCGCCGTTCTACACCGCGTCCGGGTCGACGCGCAGCGGATAGGACGGCGTATTGAAGGGATACCGACGATCGAGCCGGTGCACGAACGTCGGTATCCCTTCGATACGCGATGGGTTGCGGCTCGCGGGAGGCTCAGGCGTAGCTGACGCCCGTCGCGTGCAGCGGGCAGTAGCCGAAGGGGTTCTTCGCCAGGTACTGCTGGTGCGGCTCCTCGGCGTAGTAGTACTCGCCCAGGGGAGAGATGGCCGTGGTGATGCGGCCGTAGCCGGCCTTGGTCATCTGCTCCTGGTAGCGGTCGCGCGACTCCTCGGCCTGGCGCTGCTGCTCGTCGGTCGTGGTGAGCAGGACCGAGCGGTACTGGGTGCCGCGGTCGTTGCCCTGGCGCATGCCCTGCGTCGGGTCGTGGTTCTCCCAGAACACCTTGAGCAGGTCGGCGTACGTGACCTTCGACGGGTCGAAGACGATGCGTACGACCTCGGCGTGGCCGGTGCGGCCGGTGCACACCTCCTCGTAGGTCGGGTTCGGGGTGATGCCACCGGCGTAGCCCACCGACGTCGACCAGACGCCGGGCACCTCCCAGAAGGTCTTCTCCTCGCCCCAGAAGCAGCCGAGGCCAACCACGGTCGCCTCGAAACCGTCGGGGACGACGCCCGCGTCGAGCGGGGTCTCGATGGGGGTGCCGAGCACGCGGTGCGTGGTGCCCACGGCGAAGGGTCGATCGGCGCGGCCGGGCAGGGCGCTCTGCGCGTCGGGGAGCTCGGTCTTGCGGGTTCCGAAGATCATCGGGTCACACTCCTTGGGTCCACGCGTGTCAACGACCGTGCGCGGTGCGCTGTTCCCGATAGTGTCGTCCGCGTGAGGGGACCCCGCAGGTGAGCACGCGTCCAGAGATCCCGGTCGGCGTCGAGATCGCGACGGCGTGGGCGTGGCGACTCCTCGTCATCGGTGCCGCCGGCTACGGGTTGTTCTGGCTGCTCGGGTACTTCTCCGAGGTCACCGTGCCGATCGCCGTGGCGCTGCTCGGTACCGCGCTCACCGTCGGCGCCGTGGACCTCCTCGAACGCAGGGGACTGCCGCGGCTGCTGGCCACGGCCCTGGTCGTCGTCACCATGGTCGCGCTCTTCTTCGGCCTGCTCACCATCGTGGGCCAGCAGCTGTCGACCCAGTTCTACGACCTCAAGGCGCAGGTCATCGAAGGCATCGCCCAGATCCAGGACTGGGCGCAGAACGGCCCGCTCGGCCTGAGCGACAGCCAGCTCACCCGCTACGGCGACCAGGTGCAGGACGCGATCCGGACGTTCGGCGAGACCGCCGCCGTCGACCAGCTGGCCGCCGTCGGCACCACGCTGACGCACTTCGTCACCGGCTTCTTCATCGCGCTGTTCGCCTCGTTCTTCTTCCTCTACGAGGGCAACCGGATCTGGGCATTCTTCGTGGCGCTGTTCCCCCAAGCGGCGCGCGAGAAGGTGCACACGTCGGGCGAGACTGCCTGGCACAGCCTCACCAGCTTCGTCCGGGCCACCGTGCTCGTGGCGCTCACCGACGCGATCGGCATCGCCGTCGCCGCCTGGCTGCTCGGTGTTCCGCTGGCGCTCGCGATCGGCGTGCTGGTGTTCCTCGGCGCGTTCGTCCCGATCATCGGCGCACTGCTGTCGGGTCTCGTGGCGGTGCTCGTGGCCCTCGTGGCGCAGGGACCGATCGTGGCCCTGTTCATGCTCGCGGCCGTCGTTGCCGTCCAGCAGCTGGAGTCGCACGTGCTGCAGCCGTTCCTCATGGGCCGGTTCGTGGCCGTGCACCCGCTCGCGATCATCATCGCCATCGCCGCCGGCATCACGGTCTCCGGCATCGTCGGCGCCCTCGTGGCCGTGCCGCTCGTGGCCTGCCTCAACGGGATCGTGCGTCACCTCGCCGCCGAGGCCGGTGCGCCGCTGCAGGAGGACGGACTACCCGAGGACATACCTCCCGACGCCGACTCCGACGCCACGCCCGAGCCGGCCTGAGACCGTCGGCGCGCTGCACCGGAGGTAGGTGCACCGCGCTTCGTCACGCGTCGGCGGTAGGTGAGACGCGGATACGCAGGTCGAATCCGCGGGCGTCCTACCGCCCGACGGCATTCCGCGCGCCACCTACCTCTCACGGCCACGACCGGCGGGCGCGGAGCGTGGGGGAGCCCGTCTAGGGTGAGCAGGGTGGTGGACCTGCGAGACGTCGAGGCGGCGCGTGAGCTGATCGCGCCGGTGGTCGAGCGCACTCCCATGGCGCACTCGCGGTGGCTGAGCCAACGGGTCGGCACTGACGTGCACCTCAAGTGCGAGAACCTCCAGCGCACCGGGTCGTTCAAGATCCGCGGCGCCTACGTGCGCATCGCGCGGCTGAGCGACGCCGAGCGAGCGCGTGGCGTGGTGGCCGCCAGCGCCGGCAACCACGCCCAGGGCGTCGCCCTCGCCGCGCAGCTGCTCGGCGCGAAGGCGACCATCTTCATGCCCGACGGCGCCGCCCTGCCCAAGATCGCCGCCACCCGCGGCTACGGCGCCGACATCGAGTTCGCCGGCACCGGCGTCACCGAGGCGCTCGTGCACGCCCAGGAGTTCGCCGAGCGCACCGGCGCCGTGCTCATCCACCCCTTCGACCACGAGGACGTCCTCGCCGGACAGGGCACCGTCGGCCTCGAGATCATCGAGCAGCTGCCCGACGTGCGCACCGTGCTCGTGCCTCTCGGCGGCGGTGGGCTGGCCGCGGGCATCGCCCTGCTGCGCGAACGCCGACCCGACGTCTCCGTGGTCGGCGTGCAGGCCGCCGACGCCGCCGCCTACCCGACCTCGCTCGCCGAGGGCCACCCGGTCACGGGCGTCATGGGCCCGACCATGGCCGACGGCATCGCCGTGGCCCAGCCGGGACTCATCCCTTTCGAGGTGATCGCCGAGCAGCTCGACGACGTGGTGACCGTCAGCGAGGACGCCATGAGCGCGGCCCTCATCGGCCTGCTCGAGCGCGCCAAGATGCTCGTCGAGCCGTCGGGTGCCGCGGGCGTGGCGGCCCTGCTCGACGACCCCGGACGGTTCCAGGGCCCCGTGGTCCCCGTGCTGTCCGGCGGCAACATCGACGCGCTGCTCCTGCTCGACGTCATCCGCCACGGCCTGTCCGCCGCGGGCCGCTTCATGCAGCTGCGCGTGCGGTTCTCCGACCGCCCGGGTGAGCTGATGCGGCTGCTCACCGACCTCGCCGACCTGCAGGTCAACGTGCTCGACGTGGCCCACGACCGCTCCGCGGAGTCGCTCGGCGTGCGCGAGGTCGAGGTCGCGGTCCAGGCGGCCACCCGCGGACCCGACCACGCCGAGGCCTCACGTCGGCGCCTGGGCGAGCTCGGCCACCTGCTCGTCTGAGCGACAGACGCGACGAGGCCCCGGGACCATCGGGTCCCGGGGCCTCGTCATGCCTCGTGACGCGGACTCGAGGGCCGCGTCAGGAACGGTCGATCAGAAGGGCTTGGCCTCCACGATCGAGACCGTGAGCGTCTTGCCGTTGGGCGCCTCGTAGGAGGCGTCGTCGCCAACCTTCTTGCCCAGGATCGCCGCGCCGAGCGGCGACGTGGGGGAGTAGACGTCGAGGTCGACGGCCGAGTCGAGGCTCAGCAGCTCGCGCGAGCCGAGCAGGAAGCGCTCCACGTCGTCGTCGCCGGCGAACGTGACGCCGACGACCATGCCGGCCTCGACGATGCCGTCGTCGGCAGGCTTCTCGCCGACCTCGGCGCGACGCAGCATGTCCTCGAGCTGCTGGATGCGGGCGTTGGCCTTGCCCTGCTCCTCGCGTGCGGCGTGGTAGCCACCGTTCTCCTTGAGGTCACCCTCGTCGCGGGCGGCGGCGATCTTCTCGGTGATGTCGGGCATGACGACGTCCTTGAGATTCGCCAGCTCCACCTTCAGACGGTCGTACGCCTCCTGGGTGACCCAGATGGTCTCGGTGCTGGACTGAGACATGTTCGAACCTCCTGGAAAACAAGCGGAACCCCAGGCATCGAGCCTGGGGTCGAACGTGCAGCCTAGCAGTCAGTCGGTGAGTTGGCACGTCCTCAGCACGGCGGTGACGGCCTCGCGCTCGGTGCTGATCGGCACCTCGACGCGCGTCCGCTCGCGGGTGCCTGCGGGCACGTCGACGGTCCGCTCGCCCACGACGGAGTGGTCGAGGGCCTGGGCGTAGACGGTGCAGCGGACGGGGACCGGATCCGGACGTCGGACCTCGATCGTCGCGACGGTCCGCGCGGGCGACTCCACCGCGTAGCCGTGGACCTCCGCCGTGACCGGCTCGGTGTCGAGCGCCACCCACGCGGCCCACACGATGCCCAGGGCCACCCCGACGGCGGTGACCGTCGGCCACACCCAGCGTCGCGTGGTGCGGCGGCCGTAGCGCTCGTCGAGGGTGCTCACACCACGATTCTCCCAGGTCGGTCCTGACGGTGCCGTCCTGCCTGGTGAACCCCGTCCGTGCGGGTGTGCGTGCCGGTGGAACACTGGGGCGGTGACCGAGAAGCTGCGCCTCATGCACGTGCACGCGCACCCCGACGACGAGTCGAGCAAGGGTGCCGCCTCCACCGCCAAGTACGTTGCCGAAGGGGTCGACGTGCACGTCGTCACGTGCACCGGAGGTGAGCGCGGGAGCATCCTCAACCCGCAGTTCCAGCACCCGGGCATCGAGGACAACCCCGACCTGATCACCGAGATCCGTCGCGAGGAGATGGATCGCGCCCGCGAGATCCTCGGCGTCACCCAGGACTGGCTCGGCTTCGTCGACTCCGGCTGGCCCGAGGGCGACCCCAAGCCGCCGCTGCCCGAGGGGTGCTTCGGTCTGGTCCCGGTGGAGGAGGGCGCGATCCCGCTCGTGCGCCTCATCCGCTCGTTCAAGCCGCAGGTCCTCACCACGTACGACGAGAACGGCGGCTACCCGCACCCCGACCACATCATGTGCCACCAGGTCAGCGTCTTCGCCTACGAGAAGGCGGCCGACCCCGACTGGCACCCCGAGCTGGGCGAGGCCTGGCAGGTCAGCAAGCTCTACTACCACCTCGGCTGGAACTTCAAGAAGCTCGAGGCGATCTCCGCGGCCGTCGAGCGGCACGGCCTCGAGAACCCCTACGCCGAGCGCATGGAGAAGTGGGAGCGCAAGCCCGAGGACGAGGCCCGGCTCACCACCCGGGTGGAGTGCGCCGAGTACTTCGACGTCCGCGACGCCGCGTTGCTCGCCCACGCCACCCAGATCGACCCCGACGGCTGGTTCTTCTCCATCCCCAACGAGGTCCAGGCCGAGGCGTGGCCCACCGAGGACTACCAGCTGGTCGACTCCAAGGTCGAGACGTCGCTGCCCGAGGACGACCTCTTCGCCGGTCTGCGCTGACCCGGCCGACCGGCGGACCCCGGAACCGCAGGCGTAGGCTGGGGCCATGGGTGAGCTCCTGACGATCCTGGTCACGGCCGAGAGGCCGCGTGGCCTCGACCCGAACATCGTGCGTCCCGGCTGGCTCGCGCTCGGCATCGTCGCCGCCCTCGCGGTGGCCGTGTTCTTCCTGGCCAAGTCCTTCGCGAAGCACACCAAGAAGGCCGCCCAGCCCTGGGAAGGCGACCAGGCCGACGACGTCACGACGTCGACCACCCCCCGCGGCGCGCACGACGACCGCGACTGAGCCGCACTTCAGGGGGTCAGCACGCGCTTGCGTCCGGAGTGGCACGTGAACGTCGCCATCGGGCCCGGCCTCGTCGGACGAGGCGCGCCAGAAGCACGAGCATCGCGATGCCGGCGACCAGCAGCACCGCGGTGAGCGCGAACGCGAGCCACGGGTTGGCGAGCAGCAGCGCCACGACGCCCAGGACGGTGACGTCCTCGCCGACGCTGACCCCGATGTTGGTGAACGGCTCCGGCGAGGCGTTGACCGCGAGACGTGTGCCGGCCTTCACCAGGTGGCTGGCCAGCGCGCTGCCGCCGCTGATCGTGCCGTAGACGGCCTCGCTGGCGCCTGAGTCGCCCGCCATGAGGACGCCGAGGGCCGCGCCCACGGTGGGGCGCAGCACGGTGGACACGACGTCCCAGGTGGAGTCGAGATACGGGATCTTGTCGACGACGAGCTCGATCGCGAAGAGCAGACCGGCCGCCACGAGCACGTCGCGCCGGGCCAGCTGGTCGGGGATCTGCTCGAACCCGCCGAGCCGGTCGGCCAGCCCGAGCGTCAGGACGACGAGGTAGGCGTTCACACCGCTCGCCCAGCCCGTCGAGAACGCGATGGCCACCAGGTTCATGGCGCCAGTGTGGCCGATGAGCGGCCGGGACGGCGGACCGACGAGCGTCCCGCGGCCGGGCTGGCATGGTGGAGGGGTGCCGAACCGACTCAGCGCAGCGACCAGCCCGTACCTGCTCCAGCACGCCGACAACCCCGTCGACTGGTGGGAGTGGGGTGACGAGGCGCTCGCGCTCGCGCAGTCGCTCGACCGGCCGATCCTGCTGAGCGTCGGGTACGCCGCGTGCCACTGGTGCCACGTGATGGCGCACGAGTCGTTCGAGGACCCGGCCACCGCGCAGTTCATGAACGACCACTTCGTCAACGTCAAGGTCGACCGCGAGGAGCGGCCCGACGTCGACGCCGTCTACATGCGCGCCACGCAGGCGATGACCGGCCAGGGCGGATGGCCGATGACCGTGGTGCTGGCGCCGACGGGCGAGCCGTTCTTCGCCGGCACCTACTTCCCGCCCGAGCCGCGGCAGGGCCAGCCGGCGTTCACGCAGATCCTGCAGGCGCTCGCCGACGCCTGGCAGAACCGCCGCGACGAGGTGACGAAGGTCGGTGCCGACGTCCTCGAGCACCTGCGCGACGTGGTGGACGCGGGCGGCTCCGCGCTCGACGCCGAGGCGCTGGACGCGGCGCAGACGGTGCTGTCGGGCCAGCACGACGACGAGGCCGGCGGCTACGCCGGAAGCCCCAAGTTCCCGCCGTCGATGGTCCTCGAGGCGTGCCTGCGGCACTGGGCGCGCACGGACACCGAACGCTCCCTCGAGATGGTCCGCACCACCTGTGACGCGATGGCGCGCGGCGGGATGTACGACCAGCTGTCCGGTGGCTTCGCCCGCTACGGCGTCGACCGCTACTGGCAGGTGCCGCACTTCGAGAAGATGCTCTACGACAACGCCCAGCTGCTGCGGGTCTACCTGCACTGGTGGCGGGCCGAGCTGGCGACCGGAGACGTCGGGCGGCAGGCCTTCGCGCGGCGCGTCGCCACGGAGACCGCGGAGTTCCTGCTGGCCGAGCTGGCCACGCCGGAGGGCGGGTTCGCGTCGGCCCTCGACGCCGACAGCGCCGACCCGCGCGGCGAGGTCCACGAGGGCGCCTTCTACGCGTGGAACCCCAACCAGCTGATGCGGCTGCTCGGCGTCTCCGACGGGGCGTGGGCGGCGCAGCTGCTGGGCGTCACCGGCCCGGGCACGTTCGAGCGTGGGTTCTCGACGTTGCAGCTGCGCGAGGACCCCGACGACCCCGAGCGGTGGGCGTCGGTGCGCGCGACGCTCCTGGCGGCTCGTTCCGAGCGCACCCGACCCGCACGGGACGACAAGGTCGTGGCCGCCTGGAACGCCCTGGCGGTCATCGCCCTCGCCGAGGCGGGGGTGCTGCTGGAGGAGCCGCGCTTCACCGACGCCGCCGTGCGCGCTGCCACGCTGCTTGCCGAGGTGCACCTGCGCGACGGTGGCCGCGTGCTGCGAGCGTCGCGCGACGGCGTGGCAGGGGTCCACGACGGTGTGCTGGAGGACCACGCCACGGTGGCCGAGGCGTTCGTCGCGGTGCTCGGCGTGACCGGCGACGCGGTGTGGCTCGAGCGTGCCCAGGCTGTGCTCGAGCGCGTGCTCGACCACTTCGCGGCACCCGACGGCGACGACTTCTTCGACACCGCGGACGACGCGTCCGACCTGGTGGTCCGTCCGCAGGACGCGTCGGACAACGCCTACCCGTCGGGCACGTCGGCCGCCGCGCACGCGTTCGTGGCCGCCGCGGCCGTGACCGGCGACCCGCGCTACCGCGAGGCCGCCGAGCGAGCGGTGCGCTCGGCGGCGCAGCTGGGGGAGAAGCTGCCGCGCTTCGCCGGGTGGACCCTCGCCGCCGCCGAGGCCCTGGTGGCCGGGCCCGACGAGATCGCCGTGGTCGGCCCCGACGCGGACTCACGCAGGAAGATGCATCGTGCCGCCCTGCTGCGCACGGCGCCGGCCGTCGTCGTCGCGTCCGCGTCGGCCGATCCTGCCGTGCCGCTGCTCGCCGACCGGGTGGCCGTCGACGGTCGGGCCACCGCCTACGTCTGCCGCGACCACGTCTGCGCGTTGCCGGTCACCGACCACGCCCTGCTCTGAACCGACCCCCCATCGGTGGATTCTCAACCGCAGCCGCGTCGCTGAGGTTGGCGATCCACCGATGGGGGGCCAGATGTTGAGGATCCACCGATGGGGGGAGGGGCTGGGGTCAGGCGGGGCCGACGGAGGTGACGGTCAGGACGGCCTCGCCGGCGGCGTCGCTGGCGTCGAGGTCGACGGTGGCGGAGATGCCCCAGTCGCGGTGGCTCTCCGGGTCCTCGAAGGTCTGGCGCACGTGCCACGCCCTCCCCTGGACCTGCAGGTCGATGAAGGCCGGGCCGCGGGCCGACGGGCCGGTGCCGAGGTGGTCGTACTCCTCACGGTAGGCCGCCATGGCCTCGCGCCACGCCTCGGCGTCCCAGCCGTCCTCGCCGTCCATCTCGCCCAGCGCGTCCCACCGGCCCAGCGCCGCCAGCTCCACCCGACGGAACATCGCGTTGCGCACCAGCACCCGGAAGGCGCGCTCGTTGGTGGTGACCGGACGGATCGTCTCCTCGCCGTCGGCCACGGCCTGTGCTCGGTCCAGGCTCGCCGGATCGGCCGGGTTCACCAGCGACTCCCACTCGTCGAGCAGGCTCGAGTCGGTCTGGCGGACCAGCTCGCCCAGCCACGCCGTCAGGTCGGTCAGCTCCTCCGTGCGCGCCGACGCCGGCACCGTGCGCTCCAGCGCCTTGTACGCGTCGGACAGGTACCGCAGCACCATGCCCTCCGAGCGCGCGAGCCCGTAGTCCGAGACCAGCTCGGAGAACGTCATGGCCCGCTCGGCCATCTCGCGCACCACCGACTTCGGGCGCAGCTCGTGGTCGCGCACCCACGGGTGCCCCTGGGTGTACGTCTCGTAGGCCGCCTCCAGAAGGTCACGCAACGGCTTCGGGTGCTCGACCTCGTCGAGCAGCTCCATCCGCTCGTCGTACTCGATGCCGTCGGCCTTCATCTGCGCCACCGCCTCGCCCCGCGCGCGGAACACCTGGGCGGAGATGATCGGCCGCGGGTCCTCCAACGTCGCCTCGACGGCCGACACGACGTCGAGGTGGTACTCCGGTGACTCCACGTCGAGCAGGTCGAGCGTGGCGATCGCGAACGGCGACAGCGGCTGGTTGAGCGCGAAGTCGCGCTGCAGGTCGATGGTCAGGACCAGGGTGCGACCCTCCGCGTCGGGCGGGTCGAGCCGCTCGACCACCCCGCCCGCCACGAGGGCCTCGACGATGTCGCGCACCCGGGTCTGCAGCCGCTCGACGTCCTCGGGACGGACCACGCTCTCCTCGATCAGCCGGTCGAGCGCGGCGATCGCGTCGCCGGGACGCTGCGCGACGTCGAGGACCATCGCGTGGGTGACCTGCATGCGCGGCACGAGCGGCTCCGGCGTGCCGTTCACGAGCTTGTCGAACACGGCCTCGTTCCACGAGACGTGACCCTCGGGCGCCTTCTTGCGCTGCACCTTGCGGAGCTTCTTGGGGTCGTCGCCGGCCTTGGCGATCGCCTTCGCGTTCTCGATGTCGTGCTCCGGCGCCAGGACCACCACGTGCCCGACGGTGTCGTAGCCGGCCCGACCTGCGCGCCCGGCGATCTGCGCGAACTCGCGCACCTGCAGCTGGCGCTGGCGACGTCCGTCGTACTTGGTGAGCCCGCTGAACAGCACGGTCCGGATGGGGACGTTGATGCCGACGCCCAGCGTGTCGGTGCCGCACACGACCTTGAGCAGACCCTGCTGGGCCAGCCGCTCCACCAGACGGCGGTAGCGCGGCAGCATGCCCGCGTGGTGCATGCCGATGCCCATACGGACCAGTCGCGACAGCGTCTTGCCGAACGCCGACGTGAACCGGAAGCCGCCGATGGCCTCGGCGATCAGGTCGCGCTCGGCCCGCGACGCGAGCGCGACGCTGCTGAGCGCCTGCGCCCGTTCCAGCGCCGACGCCTGGGTGAAGTGCACGATGTAGACGGGGGACTGGCCGGTCTCCACCAGCTCGGTCACGACCTCCTGCACCGGCGACGTGACGTACTCCGTGACCAGCGGCACCGGTCGCTCGGTCGACGCCACGAGGGCCGTCTCGCGGCCCGTGCGCCGGACCAGGTCCTCGCGCAGCGTCGTGGTGTCGCCCAGCGTGGCCGACATGAGCAGCACCTGCGCCCGTGGGAGCTCCACGAGCGGCACCTGCCACGCCCAGCCGCGGTCGGGGTCGGCGTAGAAGTGGAACTCGTCCATCACGACCAGGCCGACGTCGGCCGCGCTGCCCTCGCGCAGGGCGAGGTTGGCCAGGACCTCGGCCGTGGCCACGACCACCGGGGCGTCGGGGTTCACCGACGCGTCGCCGGTGAGCATGCCCACGTTCTCGGCGCCGAAGACGTCGCACAGGTCGAAGAACTTCTCGCTCACCAGCGCCTTGATGGGGGCGGTGTACACGGCGCACTCGTCGCGCGCCAGGGCGCCGGCGATGGCGGCGGTGGCCACCAGGCTCTTGCCCGAGCCGGTGGGCGTCGCGAGCACCACGTTCGAGCCCGAGAGCAGCTCGAGCACCGCCTCCTCCTGCGCCGGGTACAGCGTGATGCCGCGTCCCTCGACCCAGGTGCCGAACGCGTCGAAGACGTCGTCCGGCGAGGCCCCGTCGGGAACCGACAGTGCCTTCTCCCGCCCGTGGCCCGGGACCCCCGCCGGCGGCGTCGCCCGCCCGCGTTCCGGGAGACCTGCCGGGCTCACCGCTGCTGGTAGGCGAGCAGGCTGACGCCGATGTAGTGGACGATGAACGCCGCGATCGTCAGCGTGTGGAACACCTCGTGGAAGCCGTACCAGCGGGGGAACGGGTCGGGCCACTTGAAGCCGTAGACGAGCGCGCCGATCGTGTAGAGCCCGCCACCGACGACCATGAGCGCGAGCACCGCGGTGGAGGCGTTCTCCTCGAACTCGCCCCAGTACAGGACCGCCGCCCAGCCGAGCAGGATGTACAGCGGCACGTAGATCCACCGCGGGGCACCCACCCAGAACACGCGGAACGCCACCCCGGCCAGGGCGCCGCCCCACACGAGCGTCAGCATGATCGTCGCTTCCTTGGCGTCGAGCAGCAGCAGGCTGAACGGGGTGTACGAGCCGGCGATCAGCAGGAAGATGTTGGCGTGGTCGAGCCGCTTCCAGACCACGCGAGCCTCGTCCGACCACGTGCGGGTGTGGTAGAGCGCGCTGGTGCCGAAGAGCAGCAGCGCCGAGACCATGAAGACCGCCACGCCGGCGCGCACGACGACGTCGTCGGCGATGACCAGCATGACGAGGAACGAGAAGAAGCTGAGGGGCGCCGTGGCGGCGTGCAGCCAGCCCCGGAGCTTCGGCTTGAGCTCGTCCAGGTTGTCGCGGATGCGGTCGGTGACCTCGTCGGTCGACGAGTGGTGATCGGTCCGGGACATGGGGGACAGAGTAGCCCTCCCGACCTGACCGGCCGGGTGTGGTGGGATGAGGATCATGGGGCTCAGCCACGTCGCCTACGGCGTCTACGAGCGCCGACTGCTCAAGCACCTGGATCCGTCCCGGATGCCGAGGCACGTCGGCGCCATCGTCGACGGGAACCGGCGCTGGGCCAAGGACGCCCGGATGGACCTCGAGCAGGGGTATCGGGCGGGTGCGGCGAAGGTCGACGAGTTCCTCGACTGGTGCCACGAGCTCGGCGTCGGGACCGTCACCTTCTGGGTGCTCTCCACCGACAACCTGCAGCGCCCCGAGGCCGAGCTGACCAGCATCCTCGACGCCGTCGAGGCGCTCGTGGGTCGTCTGGCCGACGACGGCCGCTGGCACGTCCGGCTCATCGGGAACCTGCAGCTGCTGCCCGACGACTCGTCGGCGCGCCTGGAGCGCGCGGCCGCCGCGTCGCCCGACACGGCCGGGATCATGCAGGTCAACGTGTGCGTGGGGTACGGCGGACGCCAGGAGCTGACCGACGCGATGCGCGCCCTGCTGCTGGCCGAGGCCGCGAAGGGTCGCTCCCTCGAGGAGGTCGCCTCGACGCTCGAGGTCGACCACATCGCCGACCACCTGTACACGAAGGGCCAGCCCGACCCCGACCTCGTCATCCGCACCTCGGGGGAGCAGCGCCTCTCGGGGTTCCTGCTGTGGCAGAGCGTGCACAGCGAGTTCTACTTCTCCGACGTGCTGTGGCCCGCGTTCCGCCGCGTCGACCTGCTGCGTGCCATGCGCTCCTACGCCGCGCGCGAGCGTCGCTTCGGGGCCTGAACCCGACCGAGCGCTGCTGGGGGCACCTCCCGCTTGCGGGGGCGGACGGTGGGTCTCGGCCCGGCTGGGTCTGCGGGGCGCGGCTGGGATCTCGCCTGCTGCTGCGTCGCTGTGGCTGCACGTTGGGTCGGTCTCCGAAAGGGCCTCGACCGGAATGGCGGGTCTCGGCTCGCTCGGGTCTGCGGGGCGCGGCGGGTTCGCGCTCGCTGCTGCGTCGCTGTGGCTGCGAGTCGGGGTGGTCTCCGGAAGGGCCTCGACCGCAACAGGGGGTCTGGGCTCGAGTGGGTCTGCGGGGCGCGGCCACGATTCTCCATCTGCGCGGGATCCACGCACGATTCGTCCTTCTCGTGGACCGTGCCTCGCGAAGGACGAATCATGGCGACGCAAAGAGCTCCCGACGGGCAGGGATTCTCCCTTCTCGTGGAACGGTCCGCGCAAAGGAAGAATCCCTGCCCACCCGCCGCACGAGTCGCCCCGGCGGACGCAGCATTCTGCCTTCGCGTGCAGAAACCCCAACGATGTTGCGTTGGTGACGGGATCCCGTAGCGAACGCAGCATCCTTCGACCCTTCACGCACGAACGCAGAATCCTGCGTCCCCCGAGCCACGCTCCGAGAGCCCAACCCGACCCCGGACCCCACCGCCGGTCGAGGCCCTTTCGGAGAGCAGGTCGACTCGTAGCCACAGCGACGCAGCCGCAAGGCACGACCCACCCGGAGCAGCGCAGCCGAAGGTCGAGGCCCACCCGGAGCAGCGCAGCCGAAGGTCGAGGCCCAGCCGGAGCAACGCAGCCGCAGGTCGAGGCCCAGCCGACGCAGCGCAGCGCCGCGGCGCGAGGGCCGTGCAGAGTTCATCTGGGCGTTACACGCACACCCGCGTGTCGCCACGCCCGGGGGTGGGGGCGGACGTACGTTGCGAGGGTGTTGATGCTCGCCCCGGAGCCCAGCCGCCCCACCCCCACCGAGTAGGGAAGGGCCGGCGCAGGGGCGCGCGGGTTCTTCGCAGGGAGTCAGACATGACTGTCCAGAAGAGCGTGTCCGCCGCGAACGAGTCGGCCGAGGTCGACGCCGACGTCCGCACCTACGTCCTCGACACCAGCGTCCTGCTGGCCGACCCCGGTGCGGTCACCCGCTTCCACGAGCACGAGGTCGTCATCCCCGTCGTGGTGATCACCGAGCTCGAGGGCAAGCGGCACCACCCCGAGCTCGGCTACTTCGCCCGGACGGCCCTGCGCTTCCTCGACGACCTGCGCGTCAAGCACGGCATGCTCGACGTCCCCCTGCCCATCGGCGACGAGGGCGGCAGCATCCGGGTGGAGCTCAACCACACCAACCCCGAGGCGCTGCCCGCCGGCTTCCGGCTCGGCGACAACGACACCCGCATCCTCGCCGTGGCGAAGAACCTGGCCGACGAAGGGCGTGACGTCACCCTCGTGTCCAAGGACCTGCCCATGCGGGTCAAGGCGTCGGCCGTCGGTCTGGCCGCCGAGGAGTATCGCGCCGAGCTGGCGCTGGAGTCCGGGTGGACCGGCATGCGCGAGGTCGAGGTCGACGCCGTCGACCTCGACACGCTCTACGAGGACGGCAGCCTCGACGTGGCGCTCCTCGACGACGCGACCGTCCGCGACCTGCCCTGCCACACCGGCCTGGTCCTGCTCTCGGAGAAGGGCAGCGGACTCGGCCGGGTGACGGCGGACAAGCGCGTGCAGCTGATCCGGGGCGACCGCGACGCCTTCGGCCTGCACGGCCGCTCGGCCGAGCAGCGGATCGCGCTCGACCTCCTCCTCGACCCCGACATCGGCATCGTCTCGCTCGGCGGCCGCGCCGGCACCGGCAAGTCCGCCCTCGCGATCTGCGCGGGCCTCGAGGCCACGATGGAGCGTCGCCAGCACAAGAAGGTCGTCGTCTTCCGTCCGCTCTACGCCGTCGGCGGCCAGGAGCTCGGCTACCTGCCCGGCAGCTCGGACGAGAAGATGGGCCCCTGGGCGCAGGCGGTCTTCGACACCCTGGGCGCGGTGGCGTCGCCGCACGTCGTCGACGAGATCGTCGATCGCGGCATGCTCGAGGTGCTGCCCCTGACCCACATCCGCGGACGCTCGCTGCACGACGCGTTCGTCATCGTCGACGAGGCGCAGTCGCTCGAGCGCAACGTGCTGCTCACGGTGCTGTCGCGCATCGGCGCCAACTCCAAGGTGGTGCTCACCCACGACGTCGCCCAGCGCGACAACCTGCGGGTCGGCCGGCACGACGGCGTGGTGGCCGTCGTCGAGAAGCTCAAGGGGCACCCCCTGTTCGCGCACATCACGCTCACTCGTTCGGAGCGGTCGCCGGTCGCGGCGCTCGTCACCGAGATGCTGGAGGACGTGGGCGTCTGAGCGACGCCGACCGGGTCGTCCGACGGCCCGGTCGCGAGGGGCGTGCCGCGCGGGAACACCGTCCGGCACGCCCCCTGCTGTGGCAGAGTGACCCCGTGACGAGGAGGGGAGTGTCCGCGGCGTTCGTCGCTGCCGTGATGCTGCTCGTCGCCGCCTGCGCCGGCCCCGGGGAGGAGCCCGGCCCGACGACGCTGAGCTGGTACGTCGGGCCCGAGCGCGCCGACGTCGAGTCCCTCGCGGAGTCGTGCGCCGACGCCTCGGGCGGGCGGTACCGCATCGAGGTCGAGCGACTTCCCGACGACGTCGAGGACCGGCACGCCGAGCTGGTGCGGCGGCTGCTGGCCCGTGACGACTCGATCGACCTGTTCAGCATGGACATGGCGTGGAGCGCCGAGCTGGCCGCCGCGCAGGTGCTCGCCCCGGTGCCCGAGGACCTCAAGCAGCCCTTCGCCCAGGACGTGGTGCCCGCCGCGCTCGAGGCCACCACGGTCGACGGCCTGCTGGTGGCCGCACCGTGGACTTTCGACCCGTGGCTGCTGTGGTGGCGGGGCAACGCCGCCGAGCGGGCCGGGCTCGACACGACCAAGCCGATCACGTGGGACGACCTGCTCGCAGGCGCGGAGCTGAGCGGCCGTCAGGTGCTCGTGGACGACCCCGACGGCGAAGGTCTCGCCGCGTGGGTCAACGCCCTCGTCGTCGGCGCCGGCGGCACGCTGCTGGAGGGTGAGGGCCGCTCGCCCGACGTCGGACTCGACTCCGCCGCGGGCGAGGAGGCCGCCGGCATCGTCGAGTACCTCGCGGAGGCCCGCCTCGGCGGAGACCCGACCGCCGAGGCCGGTGCGGGCCTGGCCCGACGCGGCGGGTTCGTCGTGGCGCCCAGCTCGTTCGTCTCCGACCCCGACGTCGCCACCGTGGCGGGCGACCTGCAGTGGGCGCCGTACCCGCAGGTGGCCGACACGCCCGCGGCCCCCGCCACGGGGGCGGCGCTCGCCGTGCCGCTCTACGCGCCGAGCACGTCGCTCTCGTACGAGGCCGTCTCGTGCCTGACGTCGGCCGACTCGCTCGCGGCCCTCATGACCGGCTCCGGGCACAGCGCGGCGCGCGCCACCACCTACGACGCGCAGGACGTGGTGGCCGGCTACCCGCTGGCCGACGTCACCCGCCCCGCCCTCGAGACGGCGCTGGCGCTGCCCCAGACGCCGTACTGGATGCGGGTCAGGGCGGCGCTCGAGAAGACCTGGACCCCGTTGTCGGCGGTCGGGTCCTCCACCCCGGACCTCTCGCAGAAGGCCGTGCGGTCCGCCGTCGCGGGGGGTCTGCCGTGAGCGCCGACCGTCCCGGCCCCGACGTGCCCGACGCCGAGCAGCCAATCGACACCGACCCCGTCGACACCGACCCCGTCGACACCGTCGACACCGTCGACACCGACCCCGTCGACACCGGCACCGCCGCCGACGATGCGGTCGGTGACGTGGTGCAGGACGACGCGGACGAGCCCGACGGCCACGACCTCGAGCCGATCGGAGCGCCGCCCAGCCGCCGTCGCCGTCGTCGACGTCAGGGAGCCGTGCCGCCCGGCCGTCGACGCTCGGGCTGGCCGATGCTCGCGCCGTCGCTCGTGGTGCTGCTGGGCCTGACGCTCTGGCCGCTGGGACTCGCGGTCTGGTCGTCGTTGCGGCGCTCCTCGCTGACGGTCCAGGACGACACGTTCGTGGGGCTCGACAACCTGACCGGACTCATCGGCGACCGCCAGTGGTGGGTCGCCGTCTCGGTCACCCTGCTGCTCGTGGCGTCCGCCGTCCTGCTGCAGCTGCTGCTCGGCTCGATCGTCGCCGCCGCCGTCCGACGGCTCGCCGTCCCGGCTGCGGTCGTGGCCGTCCTCCTGCTCGTCCCGTTCGCGCTGCTGCCCGTGCTCTCGGCGACGATCTGGCGCGACGCGCTGACCACCGGCGTCGGACCGGCCTGGTTCGGCTACGACGGCGGCGCCACCGCGGCGTCGACGCTGGCCGTGGTGGGCTCGGAGGTGTGGCGGGGGACCGGCATCACGGCGCTCATCCTGCTGGTCGGCCTCTCGCGCGTCGACCGTGTGCTGCTCGACTCCGCGATCGCCGACGGAGCGACGTGGTGGCAGCGGCTGCGTCGGGTCACCTGGCCCGCGGCCGGTCCTGCCGTGGCCGTCGCCGTGCTCTACCGCTCCCTCGACGCCCTGCGCGCCCTCGAGGGGCCGCTGCTGGCCGACCCGCGGGACGGGCTGCGCACCGTGCCCGTGCTGCTGTGGGACACCACGTTCGGGGCGTTCGAGGTCGGCCTCGCGTCGGCCGTCGCCGTCCTGCTCCTGCTGCTGGCCGCTCTCCTGGCCGGTGCCCTGGTCGCCGTCCTCCGGCCCGGGAGGAACGCATGAGACCCACCGTCCGCTCGCGCCTCTGGGCCGCCGGCACCGCCTTCGTGTCCGGCTTCGTCATCGCCAACGTCGGGATCCTGCTCATCACCGGGGCGGACCGCTGGCTGTGGCTCGCCACCGCCGTGGTGCTGATGATCACCGGCGCCGTCGGCGTGCTCGTGGCCGACACCGGACGGCGACTCTCGCTGTGGGCGGTCCTCGGCTTCGAGCTGTTCGTCGTGGCCACGCTTGCGCCGCTGTGGTGGGCGTTCGCCGTCGCGCTCACCCCCGCTGACACGACGGCCGACTCGCTCCTGCCGGCCGACCCCCGGTGGTCGGTGTTCGGCGACGTGCTGGGGGCCGGGGTCCTGCGTGACGCCGCGCTCACCAGCGTCGCCGCCGCCACCGCCGCCACCGCGGTGGCCATGCTGCTCGCCGTCCCGGCCGCCTACGCCCTCACCCGACGTCGGGTGAGGGGAGGTCGCGTCGTGGTGGTCTCCTTCGTGGCCGTGCTGCTTGCGCCGCTGGTCGCCCTCGCCGGACCGTGGTCCGTGACGGCCGCTGACCTGGGTGTGCTCGGCTCGCGCTGGAGCGTGGCGCCCGTCCTGCTGCTCGTGGCGCTGCCGCTGGCGGTCTGGCTGAGCATCCCCGTGCTGCGCGACGCGCCGTGGTCGCTGCGCGACTCGATCCGCAGCGACGGCGCCACCCGGCGCCAGGAGCTGCGCGCCTTCGTGATGCCCGTGCTCGCGCCCGACCTGCTCGTCGTCGCGGCGCTCGTGTGGGTGGTCGCGGCACAGGACGCCGTCCTGGGCGCGGCGCTCGGCCCCACCGACGACTCCCGCACGTTGCCGGCGACGCTCCTGCTCGGCTCGGTCGAGCCGTCCCAGGCCGCCGCCATCGGGCTGCTGTGGCTGCTGCCCGTGCTCGCCCTCGTCGCGATCGCACCCCGTCGCGTCCGTCGCCTGATCGGAAGGGACCACCGATGACCTCCATGGAGCTGCGAGGCGTCCACCTGGACGCCCCCGACGGGACGACCGTGCTCGACGGGCTCGACCTCGTCGTCCCCGAGGGCAGCACGACGGTGCTGTGCGGACCGGCCGGTGCCGGCAAGTCGGCCGTCCTTCGGGTCCTGGTGGGCCTGGAGGAGCACACGGAGGGCGACGTGCTCCTCGACGACATCGTCGTCAACGCGGTCGGCCCCCGGGCCCGCGACCTCGCCCTGGTGCTGCAGGACTACGTGCTGCACCCCCACCTCGACGTGCACGACAACCTGGCCTTCGCGACCCGTCTGCGCCGCGGTCACGACAAGGTCGAGCTGGCCGAGCGGATCGACGAGGTGGCGGCCTTCCTGGCGCTGGACTCCATGCTCGACGCGAAGCCGGCCGACCTGGAGCCGGCCCAGCGCCAGCGGGTGGCGATCGGCCGGGCGCTCGTGCGCGACGCCCTCGGCTACCTGTTCGACGACCCGTTCAGCGCCCAGGCCGACCGCGTGCGCACGCACGTGCGGTCGGTGACCACCCAGTGGCAGCGCGACGAGCAGCGCACGTCGCTGTTCACCACCTCGCGCGCCGACGAGGCCCTCACCATGGCCGACCGCGTGGCCGTCATGCACCGCGGCACCGTCCACCAGACCGGCACGCCCGACGAGGTCTACGCCGATCCCGACGACCTCTTCGTGGCCGCGTTCCTCGGGCAGCCGCCCATGAACCTGCTGCCGGCCACCGTCGGCGACACGCACGTGGAGACGCCCGTGGCCTCCGTGCCGCTCGACGACGCCCTGCGGGCCGCGATCGGCGAGCGCACCACCGTCATCGTCGGCATCCGACCCGAGCACTGCCAGGAGCCCTCGACCGATCCCGCCCCCGCCGCGACGTCGGCGGGCGAGCCCCTCACGGCCGGCGCCATCGCCGCGCAGGCCGAGGCGGGTCGACAGGTGACGGTGGCCGGTCGCGTCGACGACGCGGAGTGGCGCGGCGGCACCCAGCTCGTGTACGTGGGCTACGACCTCGACGAGGACGTCGAGGTGATGCTCGAGGAGATCGAGGACCGGCTCGACTTCGACCTGTTCCAGAACTTCTTCGTGGCCGAGCTGCCCTCGACCGACCGCCGTTCCGCCGGCCAGGACGTGCAGTTCGTGGTGCCGCGCGAGCGCGTGCTGCTGTTCGACGTCGAGACCGGCGCGCGGCTCCGTACGTCGTGACCGACCACGACGTCGGCCGGCGGGAGCCGGCGCTCGACGGACCGGAGGCCTCGGCGGCGCCCGGGGGTGGGGGTGGCTCGGTGCGTGGCCCGTCGTCGGGCGGCTGGGTGCTGCCCGTCCTGTGGGCCCTCGGGTGCACCGCGGCCTACGCCGCCCTCTCCCTGCTGCGGTTCCGCCGGTTCGAGCCGACGTCGTGGGACAACGCGATCTTCGAGCAGGCGGTGCGGGGATACGCCGGGCTGGGTTGGCCGATCGTCGACATCAAGGGGCCGGGCTTCAACATCCTGGGCGACCACTTCTCGCCGATCACCGTGCTGCTGGCGCCCGTCTACGCGGTCGTCCCGTCGGCGCAGACGTTGCTCGTGGCGCAGGCCGTGCTGCTCGGCGTCTCGGTGCTGGTGGTCGGCAGGCTGGCGTCGCGCCACGTCGGGCCGTGGGCCGCAGGGGCCCTCACCGTGGCCTACGGATTGTCCTTCGGCGTGTCTGCGGCGGTCAGGTCGGACTTCCACGAGGTCGCGTTCGGGGCTCCGCTCCTGGCGCTCGCGGGAGCCGCCTACGTGGACCGTCGCTGGCGGGCCGTGGTCGGGTGGTCGCTGCCGCTCCTGCTCGTCAAGGAGGACATGGGGGCCACGGTCCTCATGATCGGCCTCGTGCTGATGCTGGCGGGTGAGCGCCGTCGCGGCACGCTCCTCGCGGCCGTCGGCGTGGTGGGTGCGGCCCTCGTGGTGCTCGTGGTGCTGCCGTCGGTGAACCCCGGCGGCGTGTACGACTACGCGTCCAGCGTCGGCGGCGACCGTGGCGTCCTGGCCACGCTGCTCGACGAGCCGGGAACGAAGGCGTGGACCGTGGTGCTCACGCTCGCGGTCGCCGGCTTCGCGGCACTCGGGTCGCCGTGGGTGCTGCTGGTGCTGCCCACCTTCGCGTGGCGCTTCGTCGGCGACAACCCGTTCTACTGGGGCACCGACTGGCACTACTCGCTGCTGCTCATGACCGTCGTCGTCGTCGCGGCGATCGACACCATGCGTCGGATCCCCGTCGCTCGATGGCTCGCCCTGCCCGCCCTCGCGTTCACTGCGGTGATGCTGCCTTCGACGGCCCTGTGGGCGCTCACCGAGCCGCAGACGTACGAGGTCCCGCCCCGGGCCGAGGTCGCCCAGCAGGTCGTCGACGTGGTGCCCGAGGGCGCCTCGGTGGTGACCGACATCGGTCTCATCACCCACCTCGCGACCGACCGCGACGTGTACTGGCTGGGCACGGTCGGGAGCGGCCCGATGCCCACCGGCGACCCGCAGTACGTGCTGCTCGACCAGCTGGCCGGCGTCGGCTCCCCGCCGGACGCCCGGACCTACGCCGAGGAGACCTTCGGCGGCTCCTGGGTCACCGTCTGGGACGCCGACGGCTACCAGCTGGCCCGACGCGACTGAAGCCCACCGTTCGCGGAGAGGCCCCGGCCGACCGGTCGGGAGCGTGCGTGGACTCGGTGGCCGGATTGCGGCGCGGCGGTGTGGGCTCGGTGGTCGAGTAGCGCGGGGCCGCGAGGTACGAGCGTGCTTCGTGCGTATCGAGAC
>NZ_JAVTJF010000016.1:0-55615 GCF_031843905.1 Aeromicrobium sp. WCS2018Hpa-31
CGCAGGGTCAGGGATTCTTCCTTCTCGTGGACCGGTCCACGAGAAGGGAGAATCCTTGCCAGCCCGCGCAGCCAGGCGGCCACGATGCTGCGTTCATGTGCGCAGGCCCGAACGATGCTGCGTTCACGACCGGATCCCGACACGAACGCAGAAGCGTTCGTCCCCCAGCGCACGAAAGCAGAATCCTGCGTCCCCCACGCGCGAACGCAGCATCGTGCGCCCCCGCACGTGAACGCAGAATCCTGCGTCCCCCACGCGCAAACGAAGAATCGTGCGCCGCGCCCAGCACCCGCCACGGCCCGAGAACCCGAGCCGCGTCCCGCGCCGGCCGCCCGGTCGAGGCCCTCTCGGAGGCGGACCCCAGCGCGAGCCGAGGCAGCGCAGCAGCGAGTCGAAGCCCCCGCAGGCACCGCAACGGGTCCACGATCCCGCAGGCGACGCAGCGGGCGATCGACCTACACGAACAACGTCGTCGCGGGGTCCTCGAGCAGCTCGACGCCCAGGACGTGGTCGTCGGGGACGTAGTCGATGGAGATCCGGATGCCCCGGTCGCGTGGGGTCACGTCGGCCTGGGGGTCGCCCAGGCCGAACGCGATGTCGCTCAGCGTGATCGTGGCCTCTCCGACCGGGTCCTGCGCCGGCCACTCCGCGATCAGCCGGTGCACGAGCCCGGCGAGCACCGCGCTCGACATGGCCCGGTCGATGCGGTGCTCCGCGCCGCGTCCGTCGGGCACGGTGCCGCGCACGCGGACCTCGGGGAGGCCGAACTGGGCCAGTCCGTCGGTCACGAGGTCACCGTCGAGCAGAGCCGCGTGGTCCAGCACGTACCACTGGGCCGCGTGCGCGAGGGAGACCTGCTCGCTCGTCAGCTCCACCACGCGCGGTGTCAGCAGCTCCACCACCACACCGTCGTGCCGGGAGGCCATCTCGAGGGCCTGGATGCGGGTGTCGCGCGCCGCGGCGGCGGCGGTCTCGACCGGCGCCTGGCTCTGCAGCACGACCTGGTGGGGGCACCGCTCGAGGCGGGCGAGGCCGACCTGCGAGGTGCCGTGCGCGCGCAGGAGCGCCGCGTTCGGGAGGGGCAGGTGGTCCTCGTGCTCGAGGGGCTCCGGCGTCATCACCGCATACATCCACTCGCACGTGGTGGGCACCGGCACGGGTCGAGAGGTCATAGCCGTCCATCCTAGGTCGGGCGCCGACTAGACTGGCGCGTGTGATCAGCGACGAGTTCCACGTCTACGACACCACGATGCGCGACGGTGCCCAGCAGGAGGGTCTCAACCTCTCCGTGCAGGACAAGATGCACGTGGCGCGTCACCTCGACGACCTCGGGGTGGGGTTCATCGAGGGCGGTTGGCCGGGCTCGAACCCGAAGGACACGGAGTTCTTCGCGCTGGCCGCGAAGGAGCTCGAGCTGCAGAACGCCACGCTCGCCGCGTTCGGCGCCACGCGCCGTGCCGGCGTGGCCGCCGCCGACGACCCGCTCGTCGCCGCTCTCCGGGACTCGGGTGCCTCCGTGGTCACGCTCGTGGCCAAGAGCCACGACCGGCACGTCGAGCTGGCCCTGCGCACCACCCTCGAGGAGAACCTCGCCATGGTGCGCGACACCGTGGCCCACCTGCGCGCCGAGGGGCAGCGGGTCTTCGTCGACTGCGAGCACTTCTTCGACGGGTACGCGGCGAACCGCGACTACGCGCTGCAGGTCGTCGCCGAGGCGGCAGGCGCCGGCGCCGACGTGGTGGTGCTGTGCGACACGAACGGCGGCATGCTTCCCAACCAGGTGGAGGAGGTCGTGGCCGACGCGCTCGGGGTCGGGGCGCGTCTGGGCATCCATGCGCACAACGACACGGGCTGTGCCGTGGCCAACTCGATGGCGGCCGTGCGAGCCGGAGCGACGCACCTGCAGGGCTGCATCAACGGCTACGGCGAGCGCACCGGCAACGCCGACCTCGTGACGTCCGTGGCCAACCTCGAGCTGAAGCTCGGCATGAGCGTGCTGCCCGACGGCGCGCTCGCCGACGCCACGCGCATCGCCCATGCCGTCGCCGAGATCACCAACTACCCGCCGTCGGCGCGTCAGCCCTACACCGGGGTCTCGTCGTTCGCGCACAAGGCGGGCCTGCACGCCAGCGCCATCCGGGTCGACCCCGACCTGTACCAGCACATCGACCCGGCGCTGGTCGGCAACGACATGCGCCTCCTGGTCTCGGAGATGGCCGGCCGGGCCACCATCGAGCTCAAGGGTCGCGAGCTCGGCTACGACGTGGCTGCCGACGCCGGCCGACTCGCCCGGGTGACCGACCGGGTCAAGGCGATGGAGCAGCAGGGCTACACGTTCGAGGCCGCCGACGCGTCCTTCGAGCTGCTCCTCGCCGAGGAGATGGAGGGTGGCCGCCCTTCCTACTTCGACGTCGAGTCCTGGCGCGTGCTGGCCGAGTCGGCCCGGGGCACGGAGGCCACCGTCAAGCTCCGCGCGGCCGGACAGCGGCTGGCCGTCATCGGTGAGGGCAACGGCCCGGTGAACGCCCTCGACCACGCCCTGCGCCAGGCGATCGAGCAGCTCTACCCCGACGTCGCGCGGTTCCACCTCATCGACTTCCGGGTGCGCATCCTCGACCAGGGCCACGGGACCGACGCCGTCACACGGGTGCTCATCGAGACGTCCGACGGTCAGGACTCCTGGGTCACGGTGGGCGTGGGAGCCAACATGATCGAGGCCTCGTGGGAGGCCATGGTCGACGCCCTCACGTACGGGCTGCGCCGCCACGGTGTCCCGGTCGGCAGTGCCTGAGGAGCGAGCGGCGTGACCCGGGGCCGCCTCCTCGCGCTGGTCCTCGCGCCGACGCTCGTCCTCGGGCTGGTGATCGGTGGGTTCGTCGTGGTCGACGCCCGCGCACGTCAGGCGGACGTGGAGCGGGCCGACGACGTCGCCCAGGAGTACGCCGGCGAGGCGGCCGGCTTCCGTGCGGCGCTCGTGAAGGACCTGGAGGCCGTCGACGCGGCCGATCCGACCGACGTCGCCGAGGTGATCGAGGCACGCGGTGACGACCTGCCGGAGCTCGCGTCGGCACCCGAGCGCGGCGAGTCGGGGTCGAGCGCCTACGCCGCAGCGCGCCAGGACGTGGTGACCCTGCGCGAGTCGTGGCAACGGCTGGGCGACGTGGTCGACGTCTCCGTCGACGCCCGGGCCTTCGTGCTGGCCGCGAACCGTGCCCTCGACCTGAACCCGGCCGAGCTCGCGCCGCCGACCGTCGTCACGAGTGGCGATCCGCTGCGGACGCAGCTGCTGCCGCCGATGCGCTCGGCCCTCGCCACGTTCGAGTCCACGGACGCGCCGGAGGCCGCCACGGCCGCTCGCGACGCCGTGCGCGCCGCCTTGCAGCACGTGGTCACCGAGGCCGAACGGCTCGCCGCCCGCCTCGACGCCGGGCAGGGTGGGAGCTTCCAGTACGCCGAGCAGTACACCGCGGCGCGCGCGGCCGTTCGTCAGTACGCCGACGGTGTGCGCGCCGACCTGCGTGAGGCGCTCGACGCGGTCGTGGCCGACTCCACGGTCGTGGGCTGAGCGTCACGCACCCGGCGCGCGGCGCATCGGGACGTGGTCGATCCCGGCCTCGAGGAAGTTGTCGCCGCACCGTTCGAAGCCGAAGCCCGCGTACCAGTCGTGCAGGTACGCCTGGGCGCCGAGCCGGATCTCGGCGTCGCCCCACCGGTCGAGCACCTCGCGCAGGAGCCGGCTGGACAGGCCCTGCCCGCGGCTGTCGGAACGCGTGGCCACGCGGCCGACCTTGCGCACGCCCGCGTCGGTGACGTAGGTCCGCAGGTAGCTGGTCGGTCCGGCCTCGTCGGCGTACCAGAGGTGGGTGCACGTCGGGAGCAGGTCGATGCCGTCGACGTCGGGCTCGTCGCACTGCTGCTCCACCGCGAAGACGGCGTCACGAATCTTCCAGATCGCGTAGACCTCCGCGGCGGTCAGGGCGTCACCGGCGCGGATGATGGGGAGGTCGGCCACCCGATGAGCCTAGTACCGGCGAGGTGGCTCCTGGCCCGGAGCGTCGAGCGCGGGGTGGGCGAGGAGCCGGTCGACGTGGTCGAGGAGGGTCCGGCGCAGTGGCTCGGCCCGGTCGGCGAACGCCCGTTGACGCCGCACGTACTCCGCCTTCCCCTCGGGGGTCTCGATCGCGATCGGCTCCAGCCCGAAGGCGCTCACGTCGTAGGGAGAGGCCTGCATGTCGACCGCGCGGATCTCGAGGGCCAGCTCGAAGCCGTCGAGCACCACCGTCGACTCCACGAACGGCAGCAGCCGGAAGGCGATGCGGTACAGGTCCATGTTGGCGTGGAGACAGCCCGGCTGCTCCTGGTCGAGCTGGTGCTCGCGACCGAGGTGCTGGGCGTTCAGCGGCGCAGCCTGCGGCGTGAAGAAGCGGAAGGCGTCGACGTGGGTGCACGCGAGGGGGTGGGACTCCACGACCGCATCGGTGCCGGAGCGGCCGAGGCGCAGCGGGAGGTCGTGGCGCGGTTGCTCGGCGCGGTAGACCATGGCCCACTCGTGGAGCCCGAAGCAGCCCCACCGAGCCGGCCGGTCGAGGGTGGCCGCCAGCAGGGAGCGAGTCCAGCGCAGTCCGGCCGCGCGCGACGTCAGGCGCTGCGCGTCCACGGTCGTCACCCCCTCGTGGGTGACGTAGGCGCCGAGGGCGGCGTGCGTCGGGGCGTGGAGGAGTCCGGTGCCGAGTCCGGGGTGCCAGCGCTCGAGCTGGCCGGGGGAGAGGTTGTAGTACTCGAACAGGAAGTCCACCACGGGGTGCGGCTCACGCCGTTCGCGTCGCAGCAGGTGCGGCGCGGTCCAACGACGAGCTCGCTCGCGGTGGGCCAGTGCGAGAGGCTTCCAGCGCTCCGGAGGCAGCGTCGTGGCAGGGAGCGTCGTGCCGGCGAGCGTGGTCACCGTGAGCAGTCGACGCAGGTGCCGAAGATCTCCAGCGTGTGCTCGACGTCGGTGAAGCCGTTCTCCGACGCCACCTTGGTGGCCCACGACTCGACCGCGGGGCCGGCCACCTCGACGGCGCGACCGCACGAGCGGCAGACCAGGTGGTGGTGGTGGTCGCCGGCCTCGCAGCGGCGGTAGAGCACCTCGCCGTCGTTGCCGCGCAGGGCGTCGACCTGCTCGGCGTCGACCAGCGCCTGCAGGTTGCGGTACACGGTGGACAGACCGACCTTCTCGCCGCGCTGGCCCAGCTCGCCGTGGATCTGCTGGGCGCTGGCGAAGCCCTCCAGCTCGTCGAGCACCGCGCTGACGGCGCGGCGCTGCCTGGTGTTGCGTACGTCGACCATGGTCCTCCTCAGGGCGAGCGTACCGACCGGCGCCGGAGCCCGACGGTCACTCCCCGGAGGACCGCGGCGAGGGCGAACGCCACGAGGGCGAGGAGCACGATCGTCGGGCCGGGCGCGGTGTCGGCCTCGAAGCTGACGACCACGCCGGAGACCGCGGTGACCAGTCCGATGGCCATCGCAGCCAGGTGGGTGGAGCGGAAGCTCCGGCTGACCTGCTGCGCTGCGGCCACCGGCACCACCATCAGCGCCGAGACGAGGAGCAGCCCGACGGTGCGCATGGCGACCGTGATGGTCGCCGCCGCGAGCACCGCGATGAGCACGCCGTACAGACGCACGGGCACGCCGCACACTCGGGCGTGCTCCTCGTCCTGGCAGACCGCGAACAGCTGGGGCGAGAGCACCAGGCACAGGGCGACCACGACGACGCCCAGCACCGAGACGACGGTGACGTCGGACGGCGTGACGGTCGTGATGGAGCCGAAGAGGTACCGGTTCAGCGTGGCGGCACCCTCGCCGGCGAGACCGATCAGCAGCACGCCTCCGGCGATGCCGCCGTAGAACAGCATCGCGAGAGCGACGTCGCCGCTCGTGCGGGTGAACGTGCGCAGCACCTCGATGAGCACGGCTCCCAGCACCGCCACGACGAGGGCGGTCAGTAGAGGCGCGGTGCCGGTGAGCAGGCCGATCGCCACGCCCGTGAGCGCCACGTGGCCCAGACCGTCGCCGAGCAGCGCGAGGCGGCGCTGCACCATGTAGGTGCCGATGGCGGGAGCGGCCAGGCCGGTGAAGACGGCGGCGACGATCGCCAGCCGCATGAACTCGTAGTCGAGGATCTGGAGCATCACCACACCCCTTCCTCGGGCAGGGGTCGGAGGCGACCGGGCTGCGCGGAGTGCGGGTGGGCGTCGCCGTGGTGCTCCTGGTGGGCCCCCGCGACGTGGTCGTCGACGGGCCCGTCGTGGACCACCCGACCGCGATCGAGCACGACCGCACGGTCGATCAGGGGGAGCATCGGGCCCAGCTCGTGGGCCACCAGCAGCACGGTGGTGCCGTCGGCGGCGAGATCGGCCAGCAGCCCCGCGAGGTCCTGGGTGTGGTGGGCGTCGACGCCTGCGGTGGGCTCGTCCATCACCAGGAGGTCCGGCTCCCCGGCGAGCGCCCGAGCGATCGAGACCCGCTGCTGCTGCCCGCCGGAGAGCTCCACGAGCGGGGAGCCGGCACGGTGGGCGAGCCCGACGCTCTCGAGCGCCGTCGTCACGGCCTCCCGGTCGGAACGACGGGGCAGCCCGAACCGGGGCCGGCGCGACAGCCGACCGCTCGCGACGACCTCACGGACGGTGGCCGGGACACCCGCCACGGCCGCCGACCGCTGGGGCACGTAGCCGATGCGCTGCCAGCCGTGGAACCCGTCGAGCGGCTCGCCGAACAGCTCGATGGTGCCGGTCGACGGCACGAGCCCGACGGCGGCGCGGACGAGGGTCGACTTGCCCGAGCCGTTGGAGCCCAGCAGCGTGACGAACTCACCCTGCGCGACCTCCAGGTCGACGTCGCGCAGCACCGGGTCCCCGCCGAGCGTGACGTCGACGCCACGCATCAGGAGCGGAGGGTGTGTCATGAGCAGTCGTTGGCCTTCTGCAGGGTGGCGAGGTTGGTGCGCATGATCGAGAGGTAGTCCTCGTCGGACGTCGCCTTGGTGAGTCCCTCGATCGGGTCGAGCGTAGCCGTCTCGACCCCGGCCTCGCGGGCCACGGTGTTCGCCACGGCGGGGCTCACGAGCGTCTCGGTGAAGACCGTGGTGATGCCGTCGGTCCTGACCAGGTCGGAGATCGTGGCGAGCTGGGCGGCGGACGGCTCCGTGCCGGGGTCGATGCCGGCGATCGGGATCTGCGTCAGGTCGTAGGCCTGGGCGAGGTAGGCGAAGGCTGCGTGGCTCGTCACGATGTCGCGGACCTTGCAGTCGGCGAGCCCGGTCGTCAGGTCCTCGTCGAGGGTCGTCAGGTCCTCGACGAGCGCGGCGGCGTTGGCGCGGTACTCGTCGGCGTGGTCGGGGTCGATCTCGACCAGGGCGTCGCGCACGTGCTCGGTGACCGGGACGAGGTTGGTCGGGTCGAGCCACAGGTGCGGGTCGACCCCGCCGTGGTCGTGGCCGTGGTCATGACCCTCGTGCTCGTCGCCCTCCTCGTGCGCGTGCTCGTCACCCTCCTCGTGGGCGTCGCCCTCACCCTTCTCCTCGGACTCCTCGATGAGCGTGACGCCCTCGGCGGAGTCGATGGTGGTGCCCTCGGTGCGGTCGGCCTGCTCGACGGCTTCGTCGACGGCCGTCTGGAACTGGCTCTGGTAGACGACCAGGTCGGCGTCCTGCACCGCGGCGACCTGCCGCGGGCTCAGCTCCAGGTCGTGCGGCTCCCCGCCGGGGGCCGTGAGGTTGGTGACCTCGGCGCGGTCGCCGGCGACGCGCTCGGTGACGAACTGGACGGGGTAGAACGACGTGACGACCGAGACGTCATCGGTGCTCCCTCCGGAGCTGCCGCACCCGGCCAGCACGAGAGCACAGGACGACAGCAGGACGGCGGGGCGCACGAGGGAGGACGTCATGAGAACGATTCTCAAGAGTTGCGGGAACGATTGTCAAATCGTCACCGTGTCGACCCGGTCACAACCGGCGTGGGTACGCTGAGGCCCACTCGGGCGCGCGCGGCCACGGACGCGCGCACGGCCCGCCGACACCCAGCCGGAACGGAGCGCCTCACCATGGCCACGAGCCTCATCGACACCGTCATCTCCCTCTGCAAGCGCCGGGGATTCGTCTACCAGTGCGGCGAGATCTACGGCGGCACGAAGTCGGCCTGGGACTACGGGCCGCTCGGCACCGAGCTCAAGGAGAACATCAAGCGTCAGTGGTGGCGCTCGATGGTGCAGGGGCGTGACGACGTCGTCGGCCTCGACTCCTCGGTCATCCTTCCCACGTCCGTGTGGGAGGCCTCGGGCCACCTCGCCGCGTTCGTCGACCCGCTCGTCGAGTGCCTCTCGTGCCACCGTCGCTACCGCCAGGACCACCTGCAGGAGGCGTACGCGGAGAAGAAGGGCCTGGCCGACCCCGACGCCGTGTCCATGAGCGACCTCGTGTGCGCCAACTGCGGCACCAAGGGCCAGTGGACCGAGCCGCGGATGTTCAACGGCCTGCTCAAGACCTACCTCGGTCCCGTGGAGTCCGAGGAGGGTCTGCACTACCTGCGCCCCGAGACCGCGCAGGGCATCTTCGTGAACTTCGCGCAGGTCATGACCACCTCGCGCAAGAAGCCGCCGTTCGGCATCGGGCAGATCGGCAAGAGCTTCCGCAACGAGATCACGCCGGGCAACTTCATCTTCCGCACGCGCGAGTTCGAGCAGATGGAGATGGAGTTCTTCGTCGAGCCCGGGACGGACGAGGAGTGGCACGAGCGCTGGCTCGAGACGCGCATGGGCTGGTACACCGGCCTCGGCGTGGATCCCGAGAACCTTCGCTTCTACGAGCACCCCGCCGAGAAGCTCTCGCACTACTCCAAGCGCACCGTCGACATCGAGTACCGGTTCCGCTTCCAGGGTTCGGAGTGGGGAGAGCTGGAGGGTGTGGCCAACCGCACCGACTTCGACCTGCGCACGCACAGCGAGCACTCCGGCAAGGACCTGTCGTACTTCGACCAGGCCACGGGCGAGCGCTACACGCCGTACGTGATCGAGCCCGCGGCCGGCGTCAACCGCTCGATGATGGCCTTCCTCGTCGATGCCTACGCCGAGGACGAGGCCCCCAACACCAAGGGCGGCGTGGACAAGCGCACGGTGCTGCGCCTCGACCCGCGGCTCGCCCCGGCCAAGGCTGCGGTGCTCCCGCTGTCGCGCAACGAGCAGCTGTCGCCCACGGCCCGCGGGCTGGCCGAGGAGCTGCGCGGCTTCTGGAACGTGGAGTTCGACGACGCCGCCGCGATCGGCAAGCGGTACCGCCGCCAGGACGAGATCGGCACGCCGTTCTGCATCACGGTCGACTTCGACACCCTCGACGACCAGGCCGTCACGATCCGTGACCGCGACACGATGCAGCAGGAGCGGGTGGGTCTGACGCAGGTGCGCGACTGGCTCGCGGCGCGCCTGCCCGGGTGCTGAACCCCGCCAGGGCCACAATCGTCCCGTGAGCACGCGCACCGGTCCCGTCGCCGCCTCCGTCCTGGTCCTGGCGCTGGCCGCTGCCTGCTCGTCCGCGGACGAGGCGCCGCCGGTCCCCACGCCGAAGGGCTTCGACGTCCCGGCCGGCGTCACGCTCACCCAGCCGGGAACGTCCCTCGCCCTCGGCAAGCCCGCGACGGTGGTGCTGGACCTCGGCGACGGTGCGGCGAGCGCGGTCACCGTGATCGTCGACGAGGTGCGCAAGGGCACGCTCAAGGACTTCCGGTTCTTCAGCCTCGACGAGCAGAGCTCGACCGCGACGCCCTACTACGTCGACCTCACCGTCCGCAACGACGGACCGGCCGGTCTGGGTGGGTCGTCCCTGCCGGTGCTGGCGCACTCCAGCGCCGAGACGGTGTACCCGGCGAGCGAGCTGGTCGGCGACTTCGAGCCCTGCCCGTCGTCGGCGCTGCCGGGCCGCTTCCTGTCCGGCGCCTCCGCCACGCTGTGCTTCATCTACCTCGTGCCGAAGGGGGAGACCCTCCGGACGATCGACCTCCAGCCGTCGGACGCCTCCTCGGCGGTGCGCTGGAAGCCCTCGTCCTGACCGGTGCCCGTCGGGGTCGAACGGCGGGAAGAATGACTTTTCCATGTTCTTTCCGTCATTCAGGAAGTTCTTTCCACTGAGGTGTTCCGTTGTCGGGTGCCCTGTGCCCAAGATGGACGAGGATCACGCGTCGACCAGGGGCACGCAGATCTGCTGGGAGCATCGACGACGTTCGTCGACCCGGACCGGCGGCGGGCTCGTCGGTGCTTCCAGATCCGGGTGCCTGCACCCGGCTCCCTGGCACAATTGAACTCGGGGTCGTACGCCAGGGCCCCACTCGAGCCTCCTCGTGGGACACGCCCACGGCAGGCGAGCGGCGCCGGACGACTCTCCCATTCGCCCGGCCTGTACGTCGCCCGCCCTCGTCGCCGGGACCGGAGCCACTCCCGCTCCGGGCCCTCCGGGCCACTGCTCACGAGGAACCCACCAGGGTCGGCGTCCGGCGACGGTCGGACGCCGACCCTGCGTGCTGTCCCGTGCACGAGCGACGAGGGCGACCAGGGATACTGGAACCCTCATGACCGTCACCGACCCGAGCGCCGCGCCTGGACTCCGCGAGCCCGCCGCGCTGCGCCTGGGCGACCTCGAGGTCGACGTCCCGGTGGTCCTGGCGCCGATGGCGGGCGTCACCAACGTGGCGTTCCGGCGGCTGTGCGCCGAGCAGGGCGCCGGGCTCTACGTGTGCGAGATGATCACGTCACGCGGGCTCGTCGAGGGTGACGCCACCAGCCTGTCGATGCTGACGTTCGCCGACAACGAGACCGTGCGGTCGGTGCAGCTGTACGGCGTCGACCCGGTGGTGATGGGGCGGGCCGTCGAGATCCTCTGCGCGGACCACGGCGTCGAGCACGTGGACCTGAACTTCGGCTGCCCCGTCCCCAAGATCACCCGCAAGGGTGGCGGGGCCGCGCTGCCGTGGAAGGCCGGGCTGCTCGGACGGATCCTGGAGGAGACGGTACGAGCGGCGCAGCCGTACGGCGTGCCGGTCACCATGAAGACCCGCCTGGGCATCGACGAGGACCACCTGACGTACCTGGACGCCGGTCGGATCGCCGAGGACGCGGGCTGCGCCGCCATCGCCCTGCACGGGCGCACCGCGGCGCAGCACTACTCCGGACAGGCCCGGTGGCAGGCGATCGGCGAGCTCAAGGCCGCGGTCGGCATCCCGGTGCTCGGCAACGGCGACATCTGGGAGGCCACCGACGCCGCGCGGATGATGGCCGAGACGGGCTGCGACGGCGTCGTCGTGGGTCGCGGCTGCCTGGGTCGGCCGTGGCTGTTCCGCGACCTCGCCGCCACCCTCGGCGCCGACTCCGGGAGTGAGGCGCCCACGCCGACCTTGCCGAGGCTCGGCGAGGTGGCTGCCGTCATGCGGCGGCACGCTGAGCTCCTGGGCGACTGGCTGGGGGAGGAGCGCGGCTGCATCGAGTTCCGCAAGCACGTCGCCTGGTACCTCAAGGGCTTCGCAGCGGGCTCGCGGATCCGGACGGAGCTCGGCGGCGTCTCGTCGTACTCCTCGCTCGACCGGCTGCTCCGCGACCTGGACCCCGACGAGCCCTACCCGGTCTCCGAGCTCGGGACGCCGCGCGGTCGTCAGGGCAGTCCCCGCAAGGTGGCCCTGCCGGACGGGTGGCTCGGTTCACGCGAGGTCGTGGGTGCCGTCGACCCCGCGGCCGAGGACGCCACCAGCGGCGGCTGACCCGACGTCGGCACGGGCCGACCGGGCTGCACCGACCGCCCGGAGCGCGACGTCCCGGGCGACGGGGCCCGCCAGGTGGTGGGCGTCGACGTCGACGGGTCCGTCGGGCGTGTGCAGCTCGACCGTGGCGACGCCGAGACGCCGCTGCAGCGGTCCCTGGCGCAGCGCGATCGACTGCACCTTCGCGTGGGGGGCGCTGCTGGTCCGTCGTGCCAACCACCCCGTCGACGACGTCGCGCGCCGCAGGCCCAGGTCGATCCAGCGGTAGCGCCAGCCGATCGGTGCGAAGGGCCACGACCGCCGGCTCGCTCGGACCGGCCCCGTCCGGTCGACCTCGTCGCCGACCGTCTCGGGAACGAGCTCGTCGACCAGAGCGGCCGCGAGGGCACGGTCCGCGATGGGCAGCAGGGTGGTCTCGCGGGCTGCCTCGTCGCCGGTGCCGCTGCCGGCGACGTCGACCTCGAGACGGCACCAGCCGAGAGATCGCCAGAGGATCGGCTCGACCACGGCGATGCCCTGCACCCGGGCGAACGGGATGGTCTGCGAGGTCAGGGACAGCAGTCCTCGCTCGATCCGCAGACCGTGTGGCGTGCGCCAGAGGGTGAAGCCCCACTCCGCCACCACGCGCCGCGAGATCAGCTGGACCGCCCAGGAGAGCGCCGGGAGCACGCCACCGAGGAGCACGAGCGGCGCGCCGAAGCCGATGGCGGCCAGCACCACCGCGGCGACGGCCGCCAGCGCGGTGAGCAGGTCCAGGCTCAGGAGGGCGCCGAGCAGCGTGCGCTCCGGTGTGACCCGGGTGATGAGGTCGCGGTCGTCCAGCGCCTCGACCGGGTCGGCATCGTCGGCAGCGCCACCGTGCGCCCGCCTCAGGAGCAGTCGACGGACGTCGTGGGCCTGGTCGAGCGGGAGGAACTTGACGACGAGCCGGGACTCGTCCCCTCCGGCCAGCTCGATCCGCACCTCGGCGAGGCCCACGACCCGGGCCAGGAGCGGTTCGGCGACGTCGACGGCCTGGATGCGCTCGAACGCGGCACGGCGCGACCGACGGTTCAGGACACCGCTGTCGATGCGCACCTCGTCGTCGTCGACGACGTAGCGGGTGAACCACCAGGACACGAAGCCTGCGGCCTGGCCGAGCAGGAGGCCTCCGCCGAGGACGCCGAGCAGGGCGGCCCACCACGGCACGCCGTCCCAGCGGTCCCCCTGGAGGTAGGAGGTGCCGATCGCGATCACCGCGGCACCGGCCCACAGCCCGCCCTGCACCGCACCGGTCAGGGGGTGGGTGCGGCTGCCGACGGTCGGCAGGGCGGTGCCCGGGTCGCCGGAGGTGGCAGCCTCGACGGGCTCAGACCCCGCCATCGCGCGCCTGCCCGAGCTCGGTGAGCCGGTCGCGGAGCAGGCGCGCCTCGTCGGCCGGGATGCCGGGCACGACGGCCGCGGTCTCGGTGCTGGCCGTGTGCAGGGAGACGCGGGCGATGCCCAGCCGTCGCTCGACCGGCCCGCCCTCGACGTCGACGAACTGGACGCGGCCGTAGGGCACCACCACGAGTCGGCGGAACATGACGCCCGAGGTGACGAGCAGGTCGTCCTCGGCCTCCGCCCAGCCCCAGGACCGACGGTTCCGCTCGGCCCACCACCAGGTCGTCGCGGCGGCCGCGGCGGCGCACGCCGCCAGGGCCCCGAGCCCGATGGTCACGAGGACGTGGGCGTCGACGGCCGCGGTCGTCGCGGCACCCGCGGCGAGCAGGACGGTGAGGACGACGAGCGGGATGACGAGCACGATGCGGCGACGCGTCGTGAGGGCGGGGGAGACGGGACGCCAGGTCTCGGCGACGGGCCGGAAGAGAGATGCGTCCACGTCCTGCAGCCTAGGTGCACGCCGGGCGGGTCCCGGTGGACGCCCGAGGTTTGACCCGGGCCCGGTCGCGGTGGGACACTGGCAGACGCAGCCGCCGCTGTACCCCAGTCCCGCCGCCCGGCACTCGAGCCGGAGCCGCGACCTTCCTGCGGAGGATCACTCATGGCCAAGGCTCTCGTCGGATTCGTCGGTGGACCGACGCTCGACCAGCTGAACGAGGTCGCGCGGCTGCGCCGACGTGTCGCCGACCTCGAGGCCGAGGTGCTGCGACTGAACACCGAGAACGACGGTCTGCTCAAGACCTTGTCCGAGCGGGTCGACCAGGTGACCGCGGGCGACCTGCTCGAGCCGCTCTCGCGCTGATCCCGGTACCCTCGCTCGCCTCCGAGGGCGGGACACGGCGACGCACTAGGGTGGTCGCGTGTACCTGAAGAGCCTCACGCTGCGCGGTTTCAAGTCGTTCGCGTCGAGCACCACCCTGGAGCTCGAGCCCGGCATCACGTGCGTGGTGGGGCCGAACGGCTCCGGCAAGTCGAACGTCGTGGACGCCCTCGCCTGGGTCATGGGCGAGCAGGGTGCCAAGTCGCTGCGCGGCGGCAAGATGGAGGACGTCATCTTCGCCGGCACCTCCGGCCGCCCGCCGCTCGGCCGCGCCGAGGTGGTCCTCACGATCGACAACACCGACGGTGCACTGCCGATCGAGTACAGCGAGGTCACGATCTCGCGGACCATGTTTCGCAACGGCGGCTCGGAGTACGCGATCAACGGCACCAGCTGCCGCCTGCTCGACGTGCAGGAGCTGCTGAGCGACTCCGGCATCGGCCGCGAGATGCACGTGATCGTCGGTCAGGGGCAGCTCGACTCGGTGCTGCGGGCCACCCCCGAGGAGCGCCGCGGCTTCGTCGAGGAGGCCGCCGGTGTGCTCAAGCACCGCAAGCGCAAGGAGAAGGCGCTGCGCAAGCTCGACGCGACGCAGGGGAACCTGACGCGTCTGCAGGACGTGCTCACCGAGCTGCGGCGCCAGCTGAAGCCGCTCGGCCGCCAGGCCGAGGTGGCGCGGCGTGCCGTGACCATCCAGGCCGACGTGCGCGACGCGCGGGCCCGCCTGCTCGCCGACGACATCGTCACCGCGCGGTCCACGATCGCCGAGGAGATGGCCGACGAGGCCGCGCTCAAGCAGCGACGGTCGGCCGTGGAGCACGCGGTGTCCGTCGCGCGCCAGCAGGAGACCGAGCTCGAGGACCGGCTGCGCGAGGACTCGCCGGCGCTGTCGGCCGCCCAGGAGACCTGGTACGCGCTGTCGGGGCTGCGCGAGCGCATGCGCGGCACCGCCGGGCTCGCGAACGAGCGGATCCGGCTGGCCGCCGTGGAGTCCGACGACCGGCCCTCCGGGCGTGACCCCGAGGAGCTCGAGGCGGAGGCCCGACGGGTCGAGGAGCAGCACCAGGCCATGACGACGTCGGTCGCCGAGGCGCGGGCCGCGCTCGAGACCGCCGTGGCGGCGCGGGGCGAGGCCGAGACGTCCTACGGCGAGGAGGAGCGACGGGTCGCGGGTCTGCTGCGGGCCGCCGCCGACCGTCGTGAGGGTCTCGCGCGCCTGCACGGGCAGGTGAACGCGCTCAAGAGCCGTGCCGAGGCCGCCGACGCGGAGGTGGCCCGCCTGCGCTCGGCGCGCGACGAGGCGCTCCAACGGTCCGAGGAGGCGCAGAAGGCGTTCGCCGTGCGCGAGAGCGAGATCGCCGGGCTGAGCCAGGGCGAGTCCGGGCTCGACGAGGCGCTCGAGTCGGCCGAGGCCGCGCTGGCCGAGGCCGAGGCGAAGGCCCGTGAGGTCACGACGGTGGAGCAGGAGGCGAGCCGCCGGCAGGCAGGTCTGGCCGCTCGTGTCGAGGCGCTGGAGGTGGGCCTGGCGCGCAAGGACGGTGCGGGTGCCCTGCTGGCGGTCTCCGACGAGATCAGCGGGCTGCTCGGCTCGGTGGCCGCGCTCATCACCGTGCGCCCCGGCTTCGAGGCCGCGATCGCCTCCGCGCTCGGGTCCGCCGCCGACGCCGTGGCCGTCGACCACCTCGACACCGCCGTCACGGCGATGGAGCTGCTCAAGACGGAGGACCTCGGTCGGGCCGGGCTGCTGCTCGGCGGTGACACCGAGCTGGACGACACCGGGTGGCCGGGTCTGCCGGACGGTGCCACCTACGCCGTCGACGTCGTCGACCCGCCCGCCACCCTGCACGCGGCGCTGCGTCGGCTGCTGTTCAAGGTCGCGGTCGTCGACGACCTCGCGGCCGCCAAGGTGCTGGTCGCCCAGGCGTCCGACCTCACGGCGGTGACGCGCGACGGCGACATCCTCGGGGCGCACTACGCCTCCGGTGGGTCGTCGTCGCAGCAGAGCCTGCTCGAGGTCCAGGCCGCCATCGACCAGGCGCGCGAGGAGCTGGGGGAGGCCGACCGGCAGCTGGAGACGCTCCGCTTCGATGCGCAGCGCATCGCGCAGGAACGTGCAGCGGCGCAGGAGCGGGTCGACGCGGCGATGGAGAAGCTGCACGAGTCCGACGCGGAGATGTCGGCCGTCGCGGAGTCCCTCGGCCAGCTCGGGTCGACGGCGCGCGCGGCCAAGGGCGAGGCCGAGCGGCTGACGGCGGCGATCGCGTCGGCCCAGGAGGCGCACGAGCGCGACCTGGGCGGCCTGGCCGAGCTCGAGGAGCGCCTCACGCAGGCCGAGGAGGCGCCGGAGGAGGAACCCGACACCTCGGCGCTGGAGGAGCTCGCCGAGGTCGCGTCGACCGCGCGTCGCACCGAGACGGAGGCGCGACTGGCGCTGCGCACGAACGAGGAACGGGCCCGCGCGCTCGAGGGCCAGGCGAGTGCGCTGGTGGCGTCGGCGGCTGCCGAGCGCGAGGCGCGCATCCAGGCCCGGCTGCGGCGTGAGCAGCAGCTGCGCGAGGCCGAGACGGCGCGCGCGGTGCTGGCGGTGAGCGACGTCGCGCTCGCCCGGCTCGAGACCACGATCGCCGAGGCGGCGGCGCTGCGGACCGAGATCGAGCAGTCGCGCTCGGGCCGCGAGACGGAGCTGCGCGACGTGCGCGCGCGGCTGCGGACTCTGGCCGAGGAGCTCGACGGTCTCACCACCTCCGTGCACCGCGACGAGATGGCTCGGGCCGAGCAGCGGCTCCGCCTCGAGGCGCTCGAGGCGCGGGCGCTGGAGGAGCTCGGCGTCGAGGTCGAGGCGCTCGTGGCCGAGTACGGTCCCGACCAGCTGGTGCCGCCCCCGGCGCCGGAGGTGGTCGAGGCCACCGACGACGCCGTCGCGACCACCGGTGACGCGGACGACCCGGAGGCCGAGCCGGAAGGTCGGCCGTTCGACCGGGCCGAGCAGACCAAGCGGTTGCGGGCCGCCGAGCGGGCCATGGCCATGCTCGGCAAGGTCAACCCCTTGGCGCTCGAGGAGTTCTCGGCGCTCGAGGAGCGTCATCAGTTCCTGTCCGAGCAGCTCGACGACCTCAAGCGCACCCGGCAGGACCTGCTCGACATCGTGGCCGACGTCGACGAGCGGGTGCAGCAGGTCTTCAGCGAGGCCTGGGCCGACGTGTCGCGCGAGTTCGAGGGGGTCTTCTCCCGACTCTTCCCCGGCGGCGAGGGCCGTCTGCTGCTCACCGACCCCGACGACCTGCTCACGACCGGCATCGACGTCGAGGCGCGCCCGCCCGGAAAAAAAGTCAAGAGGCTGTCGTTGCTCTCCGGTGGCGAGCGGTCGCTCGTGGCCGTCGCGTTCCTCGTGGCGCTGTTCAAGGCCAGGCCCAGCCCGTTCTACATCCTCGACGAGGTCGAGGCGGCGCTCGACGACACCAACCTCGGGCGTCTGCTGGAGATCTACGAGGAGCTGCGCGCCAACTCCCAGCTCATCGTCATCACCCACCAGAAGCGCACGATGGAGGTCGGCGACGCCCTCTACGGCGTGTCCATGCGTGGTGACGGCGTGACGACGGTGATCAGCCAGCGACTGCGTGAGGACGAGATGGCGTGAGCCAGAAAGATCGAACACCGGCCGACGACGGGTCCCGACGGCGCGATGATTTTCCCGTCGTGCGTCGCATCTCCACGCGGTGGGAGGACGAGGACGTCTACGGACACGTCAACAACGTCGTCTACTACTCGTTCTTCGACACGGCGGTGAACGGCTACCTCATCGACGCGAGTGGCACCGACATCCGCACCCTGGACGCGTACGGGGTGGTGGCCGAGACGGGGTGCCGCTTCCTGCGTGAGCTGCGCTTCCCCGGCGACGTCGAGGTCGGCCTGCGGGTGGTCCGGCTGGGGACGTCGAGCGTGGTCTACGAGATCGGCCTGTTCCAGGGCGCGGCACCCGAGCCGGCCGCGATCGGACGGTTCGTCCACGTGTACGTGACCGGTTCCGAGCGCGCGGTCACGCCGGTGCCGGACGTCGTCCGCGCGGTCCTCGAGCCGCTCACGTGACGCGACGGGCGCGGGTGGCCCGCACCGGGAGAGTCGCACCGACCGGTGGCGGCGCGGCGTCGGTGCGCATGAGGACCCGCCGGCCCGGCAGGTCGAGCTCCACGAGCCACTCGTGACCGCGGTACGAGCGGCGCGCGACGACCGCCGGCGTCGCAGCCTCGTCGACCACCACGTGCTCGGGCCGTACGACCAGCCGGGTGCCGTCGTCGCCGTCGATCGTCGCGGACGTGACCAGCGGATCGTCCTGGGCGAGCACGGTGGCCTCACCGAGGAAGGTCGCGGTCCACGCGTGCTCGGGCTCGCGGTAGAGCACCTCGGGCTCGGCCTGCTGCAGGACCGTCCCGTCGTGCATGACGGCCACCTCGTCGGCGAGGGTCAGTGCCTCGGCCTGGTCGTGCGTGACGAGCAGGGCCGTCGCCCTCTCGGCCACGAGCAGCTCGCGCACCTCGTGGCGCAGGTCGTCGCGCAGGCGGGCGTCGAGCGCGGAGAACGGCTCGTCGAGCAGCACGAGGGCAGGGCTCGGTGCCAGGGCGCGCGCCACGGCGACCCGGTGCTGCTGGCCGCCGGACAGCTCGTGCGGGCGACGGTGCGCCAGCTCGGTGAGACCGACGAGGTCGAGAAGGTGGGAGATCCTGTCGCGCGACCCGCGGGGCAGTCCGAACCCGACGTTGGCCGCGACGTCGAGGTGAGGGAACAGCGCCGCCTCCTGCGGGACGAGGGTGATCGACCGGTGATGCGTGGGCACCGATGCTCCGGGTGCGTCGAGCGGTCGTCCGAGCAGGGTGGTGCTCCCCGAGCGGGTGGGGTGCAGGCCGGCGACGCAGCGCAGCAGCGTGGTCTTGCCGCAGCCGCTCGGCCCGACGAGCGCGACGAGGGTCCCCGTGGGCACCCGGAGGTCGACGCCCTGCAGCACGGCTGCGTCGTCGTACCCGGCGACGAGGCCGGAGACGACGAGCCCGCGTGCCACGGGGTCCATGTCGTTCATTCCCATCGGCGGGCCTCCCAGGACGTCGGTCGGGACAGCAGGAACGCGGGGATCGCGGCGAGCGCCACGACGGCGAGCGCGTAGGGAGCAGCGGCCCCGTACGCTGCCGAGCTCGTGCGGCTCCAGACCTCGGTGGCGAGGGTGTCGAGACCGGTGGGCCGCAGCAGGAGCGTGGCAGGGAGCTCCTTCATGACGGTCAGCATGACGAGCAGCGCACCTGCGGCGACTCCCGGAGCGGCGAGCACGCCGGTGGTGCGTGCCTGGGCCGGCAGGGGGTGCCGACCGAGGCTGCGAGCCACCTCCGACAGCACCGGTGGGACGAGCGCCACGCTGGTGCGCGTGGCGCCGACGGCCTTGGGCAGGAACAGCACCACGTAGGCGAGCACCAGCACCACGACGCCCTGGTAGAGCCCGGGAACCACGCGCAGCGAGAAGTACACGAGCGAGAGCGCCACCACGATGCCCGGCAGCGCGTGCCCGGCGAAGGCGAGGCTCTCGACGAGGGCCACGAGCCGGCCGCGGTGCCGGGCCGCCAGCACGCCGACCGGCACGGCGAGGACCACGACGGCCAGCGCGGCGACCATGCCGAGCAGGGTGGTGGTGAGGATCGCCGAGAGCAGCTCGCCGACGTCGAGGGCGCGCGCGGTCCCGGCGACGAGACGCCTGAAGAGGGCCAGGATCGGGACCCCGACGGCCAGCACGGGGACCACGAGCAGGCTGCCCGCCACGAGGACGGTGGGCGCCGGCCCCAGACGGACCGGGCGCGGTGGAGCGGCGGTTCCCCGTCCGGTGCGCCATCGCTCACCGCGACCACGCACCGACCGCTCGAGCACGACGGTCCCGAGGGCGAGGAGCACGAGGAGCAGCGCGAGGACGACGGCCTGCTCCCTGCCGACGAACGAGCCGTACTCGCGCGAGATGGCGAAGGTGAACACGTCGAAGCGCAGCATGGCGACGGCCCCGAAGTCGGACAGGACGTAGAGCGCCACCAGGAGCGTGCCCGCTGCCGCCGCGGGGAGCACCTGGGGCAGCACGGTGCCCGTCCAGGCGCGGAACGGAGGTCGACCGAGGGTGCGCGCGACGGCGGCGGCATCGGGGTCGACACGACGCAGCGCGGCGGCCACGGGGAGCGTGACGTACGGCGTGCACACGAGCGAGAGCACGAGCCACGAGGGCCAGAAGCCGGTCCAGCCCGGGACCGTGGTGAGCCAGCCGAAGGCGGCGACGTACGACGGCATCGCGAGCGGGATGGCCGCGAGCACCCACCACACGCGACCGCCGGGCAACCTCACCGTCGAGGTGGCCGCGGCCGTGGCGAGGCCGACCAGCAGGGTCGTGACGCACACCGCCGCGGCCAGGCCGACGCTCGAGCCGAGCAGGGAGAACGTCCGGGCCCGTCCCAGGGTCTCGGCGAAGACGTCGGGCCCGATCTGTGCCCCTCGGACCAGGAGGTAGCCGAGCGGGAGCGCGGCGACGGCCCCGCCGGCTCCTGCTGCGAGGAGCAGGAGCGGGCGGGGTCGGTGCGCCGGGCGGGTCCGGTCCGAGGTCACGGTCAGGACAGTCCGGCGTCCTGGATCATGCGCACCGTGGCCTCGAGGTCGGCCAGGTCGGAGAGGTCGATGTCCGGACCCTGGAGGTCGGCCAGCGCAGGCAGGCCCTCCGGGGCGTCGATGCCCTCCACGAGCGGGTACTCGTAGGTGTTCTCGACGAAGTACGTCTGGCCGGCGTCGGACAGGAGGTACTCGACGAACGCTGCCGCGTCGTCGTGGTCGGACAGGATGCCCGCACCGGTGACGTTGACGAGTGCGCCCGGGTCGCCGGCCTTCGGGAACGTCAGCTGCGCGCGCATCTGGTCGGCACCCACCTCGGCGGCCGTCTGGAACCAGTAGTAGTGGTTGATCAGGCCGAGGTCGAGCTGGCCGGTGTTGACGGCCTCGAGCACGGCGCCGTTCTTCTCGTACGACTGGTAGTCGTTGGCGGCCATGCCCTCCAGCCACGCCTGGGCCGCGTCGTCGCCCTGGGAGACGCGGAAGCCCGTGACGAAGGCCTGGAACGACGCGTTGCCGGGCGGGAAGCCCACGCGGCCCTTCCACTTCTCGTCCGTGAGGTCGGCGACCTCGTCGGGGACGTCGGCCTCGTCCAGCTTCTCGCTGTCGTACGCGATGACACGGGCGCGACCGGTCACGCCCACCCACGACCCGTCGGTGGAGGTGAGCGACGCCGGGACCTTGTCGGTCAGGTCCGCGTCGAGGTCGCTCAGCAGGCCCGCCTCGGAGAGTGCGCCGAGGGCACCGGCGTCCTGGGACAGGAACACGTCGGCGGGAGTGGCGTCACCCTCCTCGAGGAGGGTGGCGGTGAGCTCCGGGGTCTCGGCGTAGCGGGCCTCGACCTCGATCCCGGTGTCCTTCGTGAACTGCTCGACGAGCGGGGAGACGAGCGCCTCGTCGCGGCCGACGTAGACCACGAGCGGTCCGTCGTCGTCGGCCCCGTCGTCGCTCGAGCCGCCGCAGGCGGAGAGCACGAGCACGAGGACCGTGAAGGGGAGCGCGACGCGCGCGCCGCGGTGCCGCGAACGGGGGAGGGGGGTGCGCATGCAGGTGTCCTTGGTCGAAGTGATGAAGCAAGGCGAGCCTAAGTAAGGTGAGCCTGCCCGTCACTCCCTAACCTAGGGGGGTCTGATCGGCCGGGGGTCAGGAGGCGGCATGGGTGGCATCGAGCGGGTGCTGGTGGTCGACGACCACCAGGTCTTCGCCGACCTGGTGTCCGTGGCGCTCGAGAGCGACCCCACGATGCGCTGCGTCGGATCGGCCGCGTCGGTCGAGGACGCCCGACGGCTGGCCGCGGAGCTCCGCCCGGACCTGGCACTCGTGGACGTGCGCCTGCCCGACGGCGACGGACTCGACCTCGCGGCCGAGCTGCTGGCCGCCCGACCGGAGCTGCGCGTGGTCGTGCTCACCGCCTACCCGCGTGCGGACCTGGTGGAGCGGGCCCGAGCGGTGGGCGTGGCCGCGCTGCTGGCCAAGGAGCTGTCCTTGAGCGAGCTCCTGGCCGCGTTGCGCGACGCGCGCCCCGACGCCCCGGTGCTCGTGCGGCTGCAGGAGCCGCAGCACCGTCTGACCCGTCGTGAGCTCGAGGTGCTGGAGCTCCTGGGCGAGGGATCGGACGTGCGTGCCATCGCCCGCACGCTCGGCATCAGTCCGCACACGACGCGTGACCACGTGAAGAACGTGCTCGCCAAGCTGGGAGCGCGCACGCAGCTCGACGCCGTGGTGATGGCGGCGCGCAGCGGCATCCTGAGGATCGGCGCGCCGTAGTGGTGCTCGGCGGCACGGTGCGGCGGCGAGGGCGGACGGCCAGGGTCCCGTTCGGTGCGGAGGGGAGTCCCGTGCGCGGAGCGGTGGTCCGCTACGTGGCGGGCGCGTCGATCGTGCTGGTGCTCGTGGTGACGGTGGCCGTCGTGCTGGCGGGCCGGATCGCCACGCGGGAGGCACTCGACCATGCGGAGCTGGACGCCCGCACGCTGGCCGAGCAGTACGTCGCGCCCTTGGGTGTCGACGCCCTCGACCCGGTGGGCGAACGTGGCCGGCTCGACGACGCCTTCCTCGGCCGGGTCGACCAGGGTGCGCTGCGGCAGGTCAAGATCTGGGCCGACCTCGGTGAAGGTCGTGGACGGATCGTCTACTCCGACAACCGCCTGTACCAGGGTGCCGAGGTCGTGCTGGGCGAGGAGTACGCCCTGTTCGCGTCGGGACGGGCGGTGGCGCGTCGCGTGGAGCCGGCGGCCGAAGGACCACAGCCCTACCCGGAGGGGACCTACGAGGTGTCCGTGGGGTTCCGCGACGGCCGCGGCACGCCGTTCCTGTTCGAGGCGTACCTACCGACGCCGGCCATGGCGTTGAGCCGGAGCGAGCTGCTCCGGCAGTGGCTGCCGGTGGTGGTGGGTTCCCTGCTGCTGTTCGCGGTGGCGACGTTGCCGTTGGCGGTCGGTCTGGCGCGACGGGCGGGTGCGGCGGAGTCCGACCGCCGGCGCCTGGCGCAGCGAGGGCTGCGCGACGCCCTGTCCGACCGACGCCGGATGGCGCAGCGCCTGCACGACGGCCCGGTGCAGGAGCTCTCGGGCGCGGCGCTCGTGCTGGACAGCGTCGATCGCGGGGGGCTCTCGACGTCGGACGCAGCCGCGCTGGACCGGGCCACCCGGGTCCTCCGCGACGGCGTCGGTGAGCTGCGTTCGGTGGGCGACGACCTGTTTCCCGACGCCGTGTCCGCCGAGGGTCTGCGGGCAGCGGTCGACGAGCTGGGGCGCGGCTCGGGCGAGGTCGGACTCGACGTGGCGGTGCGGGTGGAGGGGGGCCTGGGGCTCGACGCCGACGCCTCGTTCCTCGTGTACCGCGTCGTGCGGGAGGGTCTGCGCAACGTGGTGCGGCACGCGGGCGCGCGGTCCGCATTCGTCGAGGTCACGCAGGTCGTCGACTCCTCGGTGCCCGGGGTGCGCGTGACCGTGACCGACGACGGAGTGGGGCTTCCCGTCGAGGTGCGCCACGGGTTGGGTCTCCGCCTGCTCGCGCACGAGGTGCACGGTGTCGGCGGGACGTTGCGGCTCGCGCCGGCCGAGGGCAGCACCGACGGGGCGTGCTTGCAGGTGTGGCTTCCGGCGGACCTGCCGGAATGAGGCGTGGCCTGACTCAGGCGGCGGGCAGCAGCTCGGGCCACTGCTCGACGGGCAACGGGTCGGGGTCGCGGCGATAGACGTGGCCGGTGCGGGTGGTCCACTCCCAGGATCGTCCGCGACGTCTGAGTCGGTACAGGCCGGCGGTCTTGAGTCGATGGGCCCGTCGGTGGACCGGGCCGAGGTTGGTGCCCCGTGTGGGCGCGGGCCAGGCGTCGGTGTGGTCGATGTCGCTGCGTGAGGCGGGGACGTCGGAGGTCGGGAAGCTGGTCGTGCCGTCGCGGAACCACAGGGCGGTACGGATCTTCTCCGGCGCGAACCGGCCGAGGTGGGCGGCGTCGAGCAGATGCCCGTGGTCGTCGGTGAGCAGCCTGTAGAAGACCGTGCCGGGCTCCACGGCCCTCTCACGGACGAGCGCCGCAGGCACGGAGGCCGAGCGGTCGGCCAGCTCGCCGGGGGCGTCGGAGAGGCCCATGAGCGAGGTGACCGGGACGGTGATGCCGATGACGGTGCTCACGCCGCCGCGGTCCGATCCGCCGGACTCGGCCTCCGGGTCGGGTGAGCCGAGCAGCAACCCGGTGAACAGGTCGGCGCAGCGCTGGTCGTGGGTGCGGGGGTCGGCTGTCAGGCCGCGGGCCTCGGTGTCGAGGCGTTGGAGCGCGGCGTGTGCGTCGACCTCCGGCACCAGCGCCGAGAGCCACGCCATGCCGTCCTCGGCGGGGACGAGCCGCACGTGACGGTCGGCGCGAGCGCGACGGTGACGCTCTCGAGCGGCGTCGGCCTCGAGGCGTTCGACCTGGCGGGCGAGCCAGCGGCGGGTCTGCGCGACGGTGTGGTCGGCCGCGTACCGGGCGATGCGCTCGTCGAGGACGGCAGGGGAGTCCGGCTCGGTGAGCCGCTGCAGCTGGACGTCGACGATGCTCACGTGGTGCTGGCTGACGGATCCGCGCAGGAACGCCTTCCACACCGCGGGCAGCCGACCACGGACCCGGCGTGCCATGGCCAGACGGGCGACCACGGTGCCGGGCGCCACCCCGAGGGCGAGCGAGAGGTCGTGCGCCGCCGCCTGGGCGGCCGTGCGTGAGGCGGACCGCGAGTACTGCTCGCCCTCGGCCCGTGCGGACTCCACGTAGTCGAGCATGTCGACCAGCTGCTCGGCCTCGAGCACGTGGAGGGCGCGGCGACGCACCGTCACCCGGTCGACCGCCTCCGCGCCGGTCGCGCGGAAGGGCTCGTCCAGCTCGGTGTCGTCGAAGGTGAAGTCCAGCTCGTCCATGTCCTCGACCCTAGAGTCGCCTTCCGACACCGTGTTCGAAAGAGCGGCCCGTCGACGGTTGCACCGCGTGGTCACCGCCCGAGCAGCACCTCGACCGCGTGGTACATCCACGGCACCGCGATGAAGACGGTCGGGACGACCAGCACCACCGCCGAGATCGCGATCGACGCGATGGCCGACGCTCGGCGTGCCCGGGTCGGGGCCGGGTCGCGCAGTCGCTCGAGACGCAGGAGCGCGTCGCTGCTCGCGCCGAGGGCGCCGGCCGGGGTGGCGCCTCCGGCGAGGGCGACGATCGCGCGGGCGAGGGGCGGGTCGCCGGTGACCTTGCGCGCCGCGTCGTCGGCCATGAGCTCGACCATCACCTGGCTCTGACGCAGGGGAGCGTCGGTGCGCAGGGGTCGGGGGAACGCGCGGTGCAGCACGCCGAAGGCCTCGAGCACGAGGTCGTGACGGGTGCGCACGTGCGAGCGCTCGTGCTCGAGCACGGCCTGGAGCGCGTCGTCGTCGAGGGACTCCACGGCTCCGCTGGAGATCACGACGCGGGCGTCGCGCAGGCGAGGGATGCAGTAGGCCACGGGTGTCTGCTCGGTCAGGACCCTCACGGCGGGAAGTGCGCCGTGGGGCTCGCCGAGGAGGTCCACCAGCTCGCGGTGGCGGGCGCGTCGGGTCGACGTCTCGCGCCAGACCTGCCAGGCCGCCCACCAGAAGCGCGCCCACACCAGGACTCCGATGCCCATCAGCGTCGCGTGGAGGGCGATCCGCCACCAGGTCGGCTCGTCGTCGGTGACGAGCCAGAGCGCCGTGGAGAGCGCGGCCCCCGAGATGGCGAGCACGGCGGCGAGCGCCAACGACTGCCAGAGCACGATCCCTGCGGCCGGTGCGAGTCGCGGCCACGCGGCGCGCGACAGAAGGGCGGGCACCGGCAGGGCGAGCGCGAGGCCGATCGCGCCGAGGAGCAGCGGGGTCATGGCGGCGGGGTCATGGTGGCGGGCTCAGGGTCGCGGGTGCACGGTCAGCGGCCCGCGTCGATCTCGTCGAGCGCGGCCCGCAGCGCCGCGGCCTCCGCGGGGTCGACGGTGCGCGCGAAGTGGAGCAGGGCCGCGGTGCGGTCGCCGGAGCTGTCGAGCGTGGCGTTCAGCGCCTCGGTCGTGGCCGCCTCACGGGAGAGGGCTGCCGTGTAGCGGAAGGCGCGCCCGTCGCGCTCGCGGCTCACCATCTCCTTGGTGCCGAGCCGGTCGAGCACGGTCATCACGGTCGTGTAGGCGAGGTCGTGCGTGCCCGACGCCTCCAGTCCGTCCTGCACCTCGCGGACGGTGAGCGGGGACGTGGCGCCCCACAGCACGTCCATGACGGAGCGCTCGAGGGAGCCGAGGGAACGGGATGACTGCGGCATGTGACCTAATCTACTACGCCCGGTAGGAGTTCGGCTTGCCGGTGGACCCCTCGAGGTCCTACGCTCGGTAGTAGTTACTACGGAACGTAGTAGACCAGCGAGCGGAGGCGACCATGGAAGCGCTCGACATCGCGCGGTGGCAGTTCGGCATCACGACCGTCTACCACTTCTTCTTCGTGCCGATCACGATCGGGCTGATCTTCCTCGTGGCCATGCTGCAGACCGCGTGGCACCGCACCGGCAAGGAGAAGTACCTCAGGCTCACCCGGTTCTACGGCAAGCTCTTCCTCATCAACTTCGCGATGGGCATCGCGACCGGGATCGTCCAGGAGTTCCAGTTCGGCATGAACTGGAGCGACTACTCCCGCTTCGTCGGCGACATCTTCGGCGCCCCGCTCGCGATCGAGGGTCTGCTGGCCTTCTTCCTGGAGTCCACGTTCCTCGGCCTCTGGATCTTCGGCTGGGACCGGCTCAAGCCGGGGCTCCACCTGGCCTGCCTGTGGCTCGCCGCCATCGGCACGGTGCTGTCGGCCTACTTCATCCTCGCCGCGAACTCGTTCATGCAGAACCCGGTCGGCTTCCGGATGAACGAGGAGGTCGGGCGGGCCGAGCTCACCGACTTCTGGGCCGTGCTGACCAACAAGGTCGTGCTCGTCACCTTCCCGCACACGATCTTCGCGTGCTTCATGGTCGGCGGTGCCTTCGTGGCCGGCATCGCCCTCTGGCAGATGTTCCGCAAGGGCCGCGAGGACGAGCGCGAGACCTGGCGCACCGCCCTGCGGCTCGGCGCCGTGGTGCTCCTCGTCTCCGGCGCCGGCACCATGATCTCCGGCGACTTCCAGGGCAAGGTCATGACCGAGGTCCAGCCCATGAAGATGGCGGCCGCCGAGGGCCTCTACGAGGACGAGGCGCCCGCCTCCTTCTCGCTGCTCACCGTCGGCACCCTCGACGGCAGCGAGCCCGTGCTCGAGCTCAAGCTGCCGCACCTGCTGTCGTACCTCGGCACCGGGTCGTGGAACGGGGAGATCCGCGGCATCAACTCCCTGCAGGCGGAGTACGAGGAGCTCTACGGCCCGGGCGACTACTCGCCGAACATCCCGGTGACCTACTGGACCTTCCGCGCGATGATCACCTCCGGTGGCCTCGCGATGGCCGGCGGTGCCTGGATGCTCTGGGCCACCCGGCGACGCCGCATGCCCAGCGTCGGGACGAGCGAGGGCCGATGGCTCCTGCGCACCGCCGTGGTCCTGCCGTTCCTGCCGCTGCTCGCCAACTCCTTCGGCTGGATCTTCACGGAGATGGGCCGCCAGCCGTGGGTGGTCTTCGGCCTCATGCCGACGTCGGCCGGGGTCTCGCCCGGCACCACCACGGCCGAGGTGCTCACGACGCTCATCGGCTTCACCGCCCTGTACGGCGCCCTGGCCGTCGTCGAGGTGAAGCTCCTGCTCACCTACATCCGCAAGGGCCTGCCCGACGCCGACCCGCCCCAGTACGTCGACGACCCGGACGCGCCGCTCGCGTTCGCCTACTGACCACCAGGAACCGGAGGAGACGACCATGGAGCTCACCACCGTCTGGTTCGTGCTCATCGCCGTGCTGTGGATCGGCTACCTCGTGCTCGAGGGGTTCGACTTCGGCGTCGGCATGCTCACCGCCGTGCTCGCTCGTGACGAGAAGGAGCGCCGCGTCCTGCTGAACACCATCGGTCCGGTGTGGGACGGCAACGAGGTGTGGCTGCTGGTCGCCGGGGGCGCGACCTTCGCGGCGTTCCCCGAGTGGTACGCCACCTTGTTCAGCGGCTTCTACCTGCCGCTGTTCCTCATCCTCGTCGCGCTCATCCTGCGCATCGTGGCCCTCGAGTACCGCAGCAAGCGGCCCGCGATGATCTGGAAGCGTCGCTGCGACCTCGGCATCCTCATCGGGTCCGTCGTGCCGGCGCTGCTGTGGGGCGTGGCGCTCGCCAACATCGTGCGCGGCGTGCCCATCGACGCCGACAAGGAGTTCGTCGGCTCCTTCTTCGACCTGCTCAACCCGTACGCGCTGCTCGGCGGGCTGGTGACCCTCACGGTCTTCCTGGTCCACGGCGCGGTCTTCGTCGGCCTCAAGACCGTCGGCGACATCCGCGACCGCGCCCGGCTGCTCGCCCTGCGCGTCGGCGTGGTCGCCGCGGCGCTGGCCGTCGTGTTCATCGTCTGGACGGCCGTCCGCGACGGCGACCTCGCGGTCTGGATCGCCGGTGGCGTGGCTGCCCTGGCCTTCGTCGCGGCCCTGGCCGCCACGTCGGCGCGGCGCGAGGGGTGGGCGTTCATCGGCACGGCGCTGTCGATCGCGGCGGTCACGGTCATGCTCTTCACGGCGCTCTTCCCCGACGTCATGCCGTCGTCGCTCGACCCTGCGTGGAACCTCACCACCACCAACGCGTCGTCGACGCCGTACACGCTCAGGATCATGACCTGGGTGGCGGCGGCCTTCACGCCGATCGTCATCGGCTACCAGGCGTGGTCGTACTGGGTGTTCCGCCGTCGCATCGGCACGCACCACATCCCTGACGACGTGCTCGCACCCACGCCGGACCTCGAGCCCAGCCGGGAGCGCTGAGCGGCCGTGGGTCCCGTCGATCCCCGCCTCCTGCGCCGGTCGCGGCCGGCGCGGCGCTTCCTCGTCGCCACCGTCGTGCTCGGGTCCGTCGCGGCCGTCGCAGTGGTGGCCCAGGCCTGGCTGGTCTCCGACGTGGTCGTCGGTCTCGTCGAGGGCGAGTCGACCCGTGCGATCGCCACCGTCGCGGCCCTGCTCGCCGCGGTCGTGGCCGCGCGCGGCGTGCTCGCCTGGGCGCAGGCCGCGGCCGGCACCCGCGCCGCCGCCTCCGTGAAGGCCGGGCTCCGGCACGACCTCGTCGACGCCGTGCTCGACCAGCGCCGGGTGGGCGCCGCGCCGTCGAGCGCGCGCGTCGCCACGTTGCTCGAGACCGGGCTCGACGCGCTCGACGGCTACGTGGCGCGCTTCCTGCCCCAGGTGGTGCTCACGGCCGTCGTGCCCGTGGCCGTGCTCCTGACGCTCGCGGTGGTCGACCCCCTCTCGGCGCTCATCGTCGTGCTCACGCTCCCGCTCGTGGTCACGTTCCTGGTGCTCGTGGGGCTCGTGACGCGCGACCGGCTCGACCACCGGTGGGGTGAGCTGCAGCGTCTCGGGCGACACTTCTCCGACGTGCTCGCCGGCCTGACGGTGCTCACCGGGTTCGGTCGCGACTCGGCCCGTGGGCTGCGCGACGTGGGGGAGCGGCACCGTCGAGCCACGATGGAGTCGCTGCGCACCGCGTTCCTGTCCTCGCTCGTCCTCGAGCTGTTCAGCACCCTGTCGGTGGCGCTCGTCGCCGTCGCCGCCGGGCTGCGACTCGTCGGCGGGGGCCTCGACCTGGGGACCGGTCTGCTGGTCATCGTCCTCGCTCCCGAGGCCTACCTCCCGCTGCGCCGGCTCGGCACCCAGTTCCACGACAGCACCCAGGGGCTGGCCGCGGCCGACGAGGCGCTCACGCTGCTCGACGGCCCCCCGCTCGACCGGGCGACCGGCCACTTCGTGGTGGACGGTCCGGCGCCGGTCACGGTGCAGGCCCTCGAGGTCGTCCATCCCGGGCGTGAGCAGCCGGCCCTCGTGCTGCCGGCCTTCACCCTCCTGCCCGGCGACTTCGTCGCGGTCACCGGACCGTCCGGTTCCGGCAAGTCGACGCTGCTGTCGGTGCTCCTGGGCTTCGCCGCTCCCACCGCCGGGGCCGTGCGGGTGGGTCGGCACCGGCTCGACGAGCTCGACCCCGAGGCGTGGCGACGTCGTGTCGCCTGGGTCCCGCAGGACCCCCACCTGCTCGCCGGCAGCGTCGCCGACAACGTACGGCTCGGTGACCCCGACGCCGACGGCGCGCAGGTGTGCGCGGCTCTCGACGACGCGGGAGCCGACGACCTTCCCGCCGAGCGCCACGTGGGGGAGCAGGGACAGTCCCTGTCCGCCGGTGAGCGGCGTCGGGTGGCGGTGGCCCGGGCGCTGCTGCGCATCCGGGCGGGCGACGCGTGGCTCCTGCTCATGGACGAGCCGACGGCGGGTCTCGACGCCCACCGCGAGAGCACCGTGCTCGGCACGCTCTGCCGGCTCCAGGAGACCGGCGACGTCACCGTCGTCGTGGTCGCGCACCGCGCCGAGACCGTGGCCGCCGCCTCGCGCGAGCTGCGGGTCACCGTGGCGAGCGCCGAGTCCGCGACGGTGGTCCCCTCGTGAACGTGGTGCGCAGGCTCATCGCCTCGCCCCGAGGGCACCTGGGTCTCGGGGCGAGCCTCGGCGTGGCGGCACAGCTGAGCTCCCTCGGCCTGCTGCTCACCTCCGGGTGGCTCGTGGTGCGGGCCGCCGAGCAGCCGCCGGTCCTCTACCTCATCGTCGCCATCACGTCGGTGCGCATGTTCGGCGTGGCCCGGGCGGCGCTGCGCTACGCCGAGCGGCTGCTCACGCACGACGCCGCCCTCGCCCGCGGGATCGACGACCGGGTGCGGGCCTACCGTGCCCTGGCACGCACGATGCCCGCCGCCGGTGCGATGCGCCGAGGCGACGTCGTGCGCACCGTCGTCTCCGACGTCGAGACCGTGCAGGACGGCCTGCTGCGCCTGCGGCTGCCGTGGATCTCGGCCGTGGTGGCATCGGCGATGACCGTGGGGGTGGTGTCCGTCATCCTCCCGGCCGCCGGGCTGGCGCTGGCGCTCTACGCCGGCGGGGTGCTCCTCGTCGCGCGGGTCCTCGTCCCTCGGCTCGCCGACGGCGGCACGGGGTCGAGGTCGGACGCAGCGACCTCGGTGGCCGGGAACGTCACCGAGCTGGTGCTGGCCGCACCGGACCTGGTCGCCTACGGGTCCGCGCGGGGACGCGACGCCACCGTGCACGCGGCGGTCGACGCGCTCGCCCTGCAGGACCGTCGACGTGCCTGGGCCGGCGGCGTCGGCTCGCTGGTGGTGCTGCTCGGCGGCGCTGCGTGCGTGCTCGCCACGGCGCTGGTCACGGCCGACGCCGGCCTCGCCGGACCCCTCGTCGGCGTGCTGGTGCTCGCACCCATCGGGCTGGTCGACGTGCTCGACGCCGTGGCCGAGGCCGAGCGGCTCCGCCCGCGGGTCGACGCCGCTCGCGCACGCCTGGCCGCGCTCGAGGGCGCCACGGACCCGATGCCGGCTCCCGTCGCGGACGCGGCGCCCGTGGGCTTCGACCTCGAGCTGCAGGACGTGACGCTCGGCTGGGACCGCGACCTCGTCCGCGGGGTCACGGCCCACGTCGGCGAGGGCGGGGTGCTGGTGGTCACCGGACCGAGCGGGGTCGGCAAGAGCACGCTCGCGGCCACGCTCTCGCGCCTCGTCGAGCCTCGTGCCGGGACGGTGCGTCTGGGCGGTGCGGACCTGCTCGACCTCACGCGGGAGCAGGTGCGCGGCGTCGTCGGCTGGATGCAGCAGGACGCCGTTCTGTTCGACACGACCGTGCGCGAGAACCTGCGCGTCGCCGACCCCGGCGCCGGAGACGACCTCGTCTGGCGCACCCTCGGTCGGGTGCGGCTCGCCGACACCGTCGCGTCCTGGCCCGACGGTCTCGACACCGTCCTCGGCGAGGGCGGGGCCGTGCTCTCGGGCGGCGAGCGCCAGCGCCTCGCCCTCGCCCGCATGCTCCTCGCCGGACACCGGGTCCTCGTGCTCGACGAGCCCACCGAGCACCTCGACGCGCCCACCGCCCGGGCCCTGCTCGACGACGTCGACGCCCTCGCGCCCGAGCACACCCTCGTGATCGTGTCCCACGCCCCGGAGGTCGTCGCCCGGTACGACCACCGGCTCGACCTCGGCGCGTCGCTCGCGCCGGTGGGGGGCGCCTCTAGGGTGGGTGGGTGACCACCGAGCTCCTCGTCGCCCTCATCGCCGTCGCCGTCGTCGTCCTCGGCGGTGGTGCCGCCCTCCTCGTCCGCCGCGGACGTTCCGAGCTGCCGCCACCGCGCGACCTCGACGCGGTCACCGAGGAGGTCATCGACCACCCGGAGCACCCCGAGCCGCACCTGCCGTCCGAGGACGAGGAGCCGCCGTTCGAGGAGGTTCCCGCCGACGAGAAGGCATCGGCGTCCCCGACCACCACCGTCGAGCGTCCCGAGCCCGCGCAGGGTCGGCTCGTGCGGCTGCGCGCCCGGCTCGCCCGCTCCAACAGCTCGCTCGGGCGCGGGCTGCTCTCGGTGCTCGGCCGGGCCGACCTCGACGACGCCGCGTGGGAGGAGCTCGAGGACACGCTGCTGGCCGCCGACGTGGGCGTGGGCCCGACCACCGAGCTCGTGGACCGCCTGCGCACCCGCGTACGCGTGGAGGGCATCACCGACCCGGAGGGTGCCCGCACCGCGCTGCGCGAGGAGCTCATCACCCTCGTCGACCCGTCCCTCGACCGGGCCGTCGCCACCACGGGTGCCGACGGCAAGCCCGGCGTCGTGCTCGTGGTCGGCGTCAACGGCACCGGGAAGACCACCACCGTCGGGCGGCTCGCGCGCGTGCTCGTGGCCGAGGACCGCACCGTGGTGCTGGGCGCCGCCGACACCTTCCGTGCCGCGGCCGCCGACCAGCTGAGCACGTGGGGCCAGCGGGTCGGGGTCGAGGTCGTGCGTGGCCCCGAGGGCGGCGACCCGGCCAGCGTCGGCTTCGACACCGTCAAGCGTGGCATCGAGCTCGGCGCCGACGTCGTGGTCATCGACACCGCCGGACGTCTGCACACCAAGTCCGGTCTCATGGACGAGCTCGGCAAGGTCAAGCGCGTGGCGGAGAAGCAGGCGCCGGTCACCGAGGTGCTGCTCGTCATCGATGCCACCACCGGCCAGAACGGCCTGCGCCAGGCCCAGGTGTTCGGCGAGGTCGTCGACGTCACCGGCGTGGTCCTCACCAAGCTCGACGGCACGGCCAAGGGCGGCATCGTCGTGGCCGTCCAGCGCGAGCTCGGCGTCCCGGTCAAGTTCGTCGGTCTCGGTGAGGGTGCCGACGACCTCGCACCGTTCGACGCCGCCGAGTTCGTCGACGCCCTGCTCGGCTGATCGGGTAACACGCCCGTAACGTGACCGCCGATCTCGTGACCTGAGCGAAACGTGGCGCTGCCGTGGAGGTAATCGGGGCGCTCCACAGTGTGACGCAGGCGCTGCCGCACGGCGTGCCGTCCCACCACGTCACCCCTCAGTCACTCGGAGGTTCCATGGATACCGGCGACACCGCCTGGATCTTGGCCAGCTCGGCGCTGGTCCTGCTCATGACACCCGGACTCGCCTTCTTCTACGGCGGCATGACCCGGGCCAAGAGCGTGCTCAACATGATGATGATGAGCTTCGCCGCTCTCGCGATCGTCCCCGTCCTGTGGGTGCTCTACGGCTACTCGTTCGCGTTCAGCCCCGGAGGCAACGGCTGGCTGGGCGGGTTCGACCGTCTGGGCTTCACCAACATCGGCGTCGAGACCGCCTACGGCACCATCCCCGAGTTCGTCTTCGCCGGCTTCCAGCTCATGTTCGCGATCATCACCGTCGCCCTGATCAGCGGTGCGATCGCCGACCGCGCCAAGTTCTCCGGCTGGGTCGTCTTCGTGGCCGTGTGGGTCACGATCGTCTACTTCCCGGTCGCGCACTGGGTCTTCGACTTCGGCGACGACGGAGGCTGGATCGCCACGCAGCTGGAGGCGGTGGACTTCGCGGGCGGCACCGCCGTGCACATCAACGCCGGTGCGGCCGGACTCGCCCTGGCCCTCGTCCTCGGCAAGCGGACCGGCTGGAAGCGTGACCCGATGCGTCCGCACAACCTGCCGTTCGTGCTCCTCGGCGCCGGCCTGCTGTGGTTCGGCTGGTTCGGCTTCAACGCCGGCTCCGCCGTCGGTGCCAACGGCCTGGCCGGTCTCGCCTTCGTGAACACCGCCGTGGCCACGGGCGCGGCGATCGCCGGGTGGCTCGCCTACGAGCTCGTCAAGGAGAAGAAGGGCACCAGCCTCGGTGCCGCGTCCGGCGCGGTCGCCGGCCTCGTGGCCATCACGCCGGCCGCGGGCGCGCTGTCGCCGTTCGGCTCCATCGTGCTCGGCCTGATCGCCGGCATCGCCTGTGCGGCCGCCGTGAGCCTCAAGTGGAAGCTCGGCATCGACGACTCGCTCGACGTCGTCGGCGTGCACCTCGTCGGTGGCCTCATCGGCACGGTCCTCATCGGCTTCCTGGCCACCACCTCCACCGGAGGCGGTGCGCCGGTCGACGGACTCTTCTACGGCGGCGATGCCGCGCTGCTCGGCAAGCAGGTCCTCGCAGCCGTCGTCGTCATGGTCTTCTCGTTCGTGCTCACCTACATCATCGGTAAGTTGATCGACGTGACCATCGGCTTCCGGATCGACCCGGACGACGAGGTCGCCGGCATCGACCAGGTCGAGCACCTCGAGTCCGCGTACGACTACACCGGTGGATCCGGTGGTTCGCCCTTCAAGACGGGAGTCTGAGATGAAGCTCGTGACCGCGGTCATCAAGCCGCACAAGTGGGAAGAGGTCCGCGAGGCCCTCGCCGCCGCCGGCGTCGCCGGCATGACCGTCACCGAGGCCAGCGGCTACGGCCAGCAGAAGGGCCACACCGAGGTCTATCGCGGCGCCGAGTACGACGTCACGCTCGTGCCGAAGATCCGGCTCGAGGTCGTGGTCGACGCGGCCGACGTCGAGAGCGTGGTCAGCACGATCACCGGTGCCGCGCAGACCGGCAAGATCGGCGACGGCAAGGTCTGGGTCGTCCCGGTCGACTCGGTGGTGCGGGTGCGCACCGGCGAGACCGACGAGGCCGCGCTCTGACCCAGTGCTCTGACCCGGGGCCCACAGCGGTGCGCACGCAGCCCCCGACCCGCCCGGTCGGGGGCTGCGTCGTGCCTCACGCCGAGGCGAGGAGACTGACTCCGTGAGCCACCCCCCGAGCACCGCGACGCAGCGGCGACGTCGGGCCGACGACGCCGACCGGCTGCTCGCCGACGTCTTCGCGACCGCCGTCGGTCCCGACCCCTCCGGTCTCGCCGCGGTGGCGGTGGGCGGGTACGGCCGGCGCGAGCTGTCGCCGTCGAGCGACCTCGACGTCGTGCTGCTCCACGACCCGGCGGTGCCGGAGAGTCGCGTGCGCGAGGTGGCCGAGGCGCTCTGGTACCCGCTGTGGGACGCGAGGATCCCGCTCGACCACTCCGTGCGCGACGCCGAGCAGATGCGGGCCACGGCCCGCGACGACCATCGCGCCGCGATGGGGATGCTCGACGCCCGCGCCGTCGCCGGCGACGCGGGCCTGGTGCTGGGCCTGCGGTCCCACGTGCTGGCCGACTGGCGACGCGAGGCGCGCACGCGCGTGGAGGAGGTCCGCGCAGGCCGGGAGCAGCGGATCGAGCGTTCCGGGTGGCTGGCCTACGCCGCCGTCCCCGACCTCAAGGAGTCAGGTGGGGGACTGCGCGACGGCGTCGACCTGCGGGCGCTCGTGGCCACCTGGCTCGTCGACGTGCCGCACGCCGAGGTCGAGGAGCTGAGGTCGGCGCTGCTGGACGTGCGCGACGCCGTGCACGCCACCACCGGCCGTCGGACCGATCGGCTGGTGGTCGACGACGTGCCCGCCGTCGCCACGTCCGTGGGCATGGACCCCGAGGCGCTCGACCTGCACGTGCGTCACCTCGGGCGGCGCATCGCGCACGTGGCCGACGTGACGTGGCGTCGGCTCGACGGCGTGCTCGTGCCGCGCGCCAGCCCTCGGCCGCGCCCCGGCGTCCGTCGGGCCGGGCCCGCCGTCGTCCAGGTCGACACCGGTGTGGGCTGGCTCGGCGACGAGATCGTGCTCACGGCCGACGCCGCACCCCGCACCGACCCCACGGTGGCCCTTCGCGCTGCTGCTGCGGCCGCCAAGGCGGGGCTGCCGCTCGGTGCCGGCACGGCTCAGCGCCTCGCCCGCGACCTCGGCGACCTGCCCGAGCCGTGGCCGGCGCCGGCGACCCGGTCGCTCGTGGACCTGCTGACGGCCGGCCGCGGGCTCGTGCAGGTGTGGGAGGAGCTCGACATCGCGGGCGTCGTCGACCGGTGGTTGCCCGAGTGGGCCGACGTGCGGCTGCGCGGCTCGAGCTCGCCGGTCCACCGCTTCACCGTCGACCGGCACAGCGTCGAGACGTGCGTGGTCGCCGCCGGTCTGCGCCGCGACGTCGACCGCCCCGACCTGCTCGCGGTGGCCGCCCTGCTGCACGACATCGGCAAGGGCCGCCCGGGCGACCACAGCGAGGTGGGCGCACCGATGGCCGAGCAGGTCGCGCTGCGGTGGGGCTTCACCGAGACCGACGCCGACGTGGTCGGACGACTCGTGCGCTGGCACCTGCTGCTCACCAACGTGGCGACCCGCCGCGACATCGAGGACCCGGCGACCGCGGCGAACGTCGCCGAGATCGTGGGTGACACCGCCTTCCTCGACCTGTTGTTCGGACTCACGCAGGCCGACGCGGGCTCCACCGGCCCCACGGCCTGGACGGCGTGGCGGCGAGGTCTGGTGGAGGGACTCGTGGCCAAGACCCGCGACCACCTGGAGGGTGCGGCGCCGGCGGTGACGTCGGACGACTACGCAGGCTGGCCCGCGGACCTGCCCCTGCCCGAGCCCGAGGTGCTGGCGCGCACGGGTGACGGTGTCGCGGAGCTGACGGTCGAGGACCACCAGGGCGGGTCGCTCCTGACGGTGGTCACGACCGACCGACCGGGGGTCATGGCACGCATCGCCGGCGGACTCGCCCTGCAGGGACTGGCCGTCCGCTCGGTCCGTCTGGTCACGCAGGGGGCGGCGGCCGTCTCGCTCTGGGAGGTCACGCGCGCAGGCGTGATCGCCAGCGCGGTGCGAGAGCGCCTGGACCCGGTCCTCGTCGGCGAGGTGGCGCTGGAGCAGCGCATGAGTCTCACCCCGGTCGAGGGCGTCCCCGCGCGGGTGCGGGTCCTGCCCGACTCGTCGGACTCCGCGACCCTGCTGGAGGTGCGCGCCGCAGACCGCCGTGGCCTGGTCTGGACGGTGTGCGACGCCATCGCCCGCAGCGGGTGCTCGATCCGCTCGGCGCACCTGTCCACGTACGGCGACGAGGCGCGCGACGTCTTCTACGTGGTCGACGCGGCGGGGGACCCGTTGTCGGGGGCGAGGGCGCAGGAGCTGCGCGCCACCGTCGACGACGCCCTCGTGTGAGCGCCGGGCGGGACTGGGCTGCGTCGGTGCCGCGACCCGCTCGGTAGGCTGGCCGTCATGTTCGACACCCTGCAGGACCGCCTCCAGTCCGCGTTCAAGAACCTGCGCGGCAAGGGGCGTCTCACCGAGGCCGACATCGACGCCACGGCACGCGAGATCCGCCTCGCGCTGCTCGACGCCGACGTCGCCGTGCCCGTCGTGCGCGACTTCGTCGCCCGCGTCAAGGAGCGCGCGCTCGGTGCCGAGGTGTCCAAGGCGCTCAACCCCGCCCAGCAGGTCATCAAGATCGTCAACGAGGAGCTCGTCAACATCCTCGGCGGCGAGACGCGCCGGATCCGGTTCGCCAAGAACCCGCCGACCGTCATCATGCTGGCCGGCCTCCAGGGCGCGGGCAAGACGACCCTGGCGGGCAAGCTGGGTCGCTGGCTGAAGGAGCAGGGCAACAGCCCGATGCTCGTGGCCTGCGACCTCCAGCGCCCCAACGCCGTCAACCAGCTGCAGGTCGTCGGCCAGCAGGCCGGCGTCACGGTGTACGCGCCGGAGGCGGGCAACACCGGCGGAGGCGATGGTGGAGCCGAGGGCACCCGCTCCTACGGCGACCCCGTCCAGGTCGCCCGCGACGCGGTGGCCGAGGCCCGACGCACGCTGCACGACGTGGTGGTCGTCGACACCGCCGGACGCCTCGGCATCGACGCCGACCTCATGCAGCAGGCGCGCGACATCCGCGACGCCGTCCAGCCCGACGAGGTGCTGTTCGTCATCGACGCGATGATCGGCCAGGACGCCGTGCAGACCGCCGAGGCCTTCAACGAGGGCGTCGACGTCACCGGCGTGGTCCTGACCAAGCTCGACGGCGACGCCCGCGGTGGCGCAGCGCTCTCGGTGCGTCAGGTCACCGGCCGGCCGATCATGTTCGCGTCGACGGGCGAGAAGCTCACCGACTTCGACGTGTTCCACCCCGACCGCATGGCCGGGCGCATCCTCGACATGGGCGACATGCTCTCGCTCATCGAGCAGGCCGAGAAGGTCTACGACGCCGAGCAGGCCGAGAAGGACGCCGAGCGCATGCTGGGCGGCACCTTCACGCTGCAGGACTTCCTCAAGCAGATGGAGGCCCTGTCGAAGATGGGGTCGATGACCAAGCTGATGGGCCTGCTGCCCGGCATGGGTCAGTTCAAGGACCAGCTGGCCGACTTCGACGACCGCGAGCTCGACAAGATCAAGGCGATCATCCTGTCGATGACGCCCAAGGAGCGCGACGACCCCAAGATCATCGACGGTTCGCGCCGCGCCCGGATCTCCAAGGGCTCGGGCACCACGGTCCAGGACGTCAACCAGCTCGTCACCCGTTTCTTCGACGCGCGCAAGATGATGCAGCAGATGGCCAAGGGCGGAGGCGTCCCCGGCATGGGTGGCGTCCCCGGGATGCCGGGCATGCCGGGCAAGCGTGCCGGTGCGCGCCAGAAGCCCCAGAACAAGGGCAAGAAGAAGGGCAAGCGCGTCTCCGGCAACCCCGCCAAGCGGGCCCAGGCCGCGCAGCCGAAGGACGCTCCCACGACCACCGGGGCCGACGCGTTCGGCTTCGGCAAGCAGGGCGGCGACCAGGACTTCGAGCTGCCGAAGGAGCTGCGGGACCTGCTGTAGGTCCGGCGAGGTGCACCTCCGCCTGTTCGGCACGGGATCGGCCGACGGCTGGCCGAACGCGTTCTGCCACTGCGTCTCGTGCGAGGCCCAGCGTGCCGCCGGCGTGCTGCGTGGCCAGACCAGCGCGCTCTTCCGGGTCGACGGCACCGCCGTGCTGCTCGATCCCGGGCCCGAGGTGCTCGCTGCCGCGACCCGCTGCGGAGAGTCGCTGGCCGACGTGCGTGTCGTCCTCGTGACCCACGCCCACGCCGACCACTTCGGGCCGCAGCTGCTGCTGTTCCGGTCCTGGGTGAGCGACGAGCCCCTCGACGTCGTGGGTCCGGCCTCCGTCGTCGACGAGGCGCGCCGGTGGGTGGCGCCGGACTCGACCGTGCGGTTCCACGCGGTGGACGCGGGTGACGTGCTGGATCTCGGCGCGGCCCCGCACGGGGGAGGGGAGCCGATCCGCGTGCAGGTGCTGCCCGCGGCTCACAGGGTGATGGCCTCGGGCGACGCCGTCCTCTACGACGTCACGGGCGCCGACGGTGCACGGGTGCTGTGGGCCTGCGACACCGGACCGTGGGAGGCGTCGTGGTTCGAGACGGTCCGCGACGCGGCCTACGACGCCGTGCTCGTGGAGGAGACCTTCGGCGACCGCACCGACCTCGGGTCGGGGCACCTGCACCTCGGCACGCTCGAGTCGCTGCTCGAGCGGCTGCGCGAGGTCGGCGCCGTGACCACGTCGACCGAGGTGGTGGCCGTGCACCTCAGCCACCACAACCCGCCGGAGGACGAGCTGGTGCGACGCCTCGCCGACCTCGGCGCGCGGCCGGGTGTCGACGGCGAGCGGTGGGATCGGACAGCCCCTGGGCGAGGGCCCGGGCGAGGGAGTCGGTTGTAGCCTGCAACCGTGCTGATCCCGCTGCTGCGTCGCTACCTGGCGCCCTACCGGGGAGCCATCGCTCTCGTGCTGGTCTTCCAGCTGGCCCAAACCGTGGCCAACCTCTACCTCCCCGGTCTGAACGCCGACATCATCGACCGCGGCATCGTCACCGGGGACGTGCCCTTCATCTGGCGCACGGGCGCCACGATGCTGCTGGTCACGGTCCTCCAGGTCGGCGCGACGGTGGTGGCGGTCTATGTCGGAGCGCGGGTGGCCATGGCCCTCGGTCGAGACCTGCGCGCCGCCGTCTTCGACCGCGTCGAGACCTTCGCGGCGCGCGAGATGGCACAGCTCGGCGCGCCGACCCTGATCACGCGGAGCACGAACGACGTCCAGCAGGTGCAGATGCTGGCCTTCATGGGCCTGACGCTGCTGGTGACCGCGCCGATCATGGCCGTCGGGGGCGTGGTCATGGCGCTGCGCCAGGACGTCGAGCTCTCGGCACTCCTCCTCGTGGCGCTGCCGGCGCTGCTGATCAGCGTGGGCCTGATCATCCGTCGGATGCGGCCGCTCTTCCGCCAGATGCAGGACCGCGTCGACGGCCTCAACGGCGTCATGCGCGAGCAGATCCAGGGCATCCGCGTCATCCGGGCGTTCGTCAAGGAGAAGCACGAGACGCAGCGGTTCGACGACGCCAACCAGGCCTACCTCGACGTCGCCGTGGCCACCGGTCGGCTCATGTCGCTGATGTTCCCCGCCGTCATGCTGATCATGAACGTCTCGGTGGTGCTGGCCACGTGGTTCGGCGGGTACCGGATCGCCTCGGGCGACCTGCAGGTCGGCACCCTCACGGCGTTCCAGAACTACCTGATCCAGATCCTCATGGCGGTCATGATGGCCACCTTCATGCTCATGCTGTGGCCGCGTGCGGAGGTGTCGGCCGAGCGCATCACCGAGGTGCTCGAGACCGAGCCCAGCATCGTGGTCGACCCCGACGCCACACCCGCGCACGTCGTCCGTGGCGAGGTCGAGCTGCGAGGCGCCTCCTACGCCTATCCCGGCGCCGAGGTCGACGTCCTGCACGACGTGGACCTCGTGGCCCGGCCCGGAGAGACCACCGCGATCATCGGCTCCACCGGCAGCGGCAAGACCACGCTCATGAGTCTCGTGCCGCGTCTGTTCGACGTCACCGGGGGAGCGGTGCTCCTGGACGGTCACGACGTGCGCGACCTCGAGCCGCAGGCCGTCTGGGCCGCCATCGGGCTGGTGCCGCAGCGTGCGTTCCTGTTCTCCGGCACCGTCGCCTCCAACCTGCGCTACGGCCGTGAAGACGCCACCGACGAGGAGCTCTGGCAGGCGCTGGAGGTGGCACAGGCCCGTGAGTTCGTCGAGGCCATGCCCGGCGGGCTGCAGGCCCCGGTCACCCAGGGCGGCACCAACGTGTCCGGTGGGCAGCGGCAGCGGCTGGCCATCGCCCGTGCCGTGGTCAAGCGACCGCTGGTCTACCTCTTCGACGACTCGTTCTCGGCGCTGGACTACGCCACGGACGCCGCACTCCGCCGGGCGTTGCGCGCCATCACGCGCGAGTCCGCCGTCATCACCGTGGCCCAGCGCGTCAGCACCATCCGCGACGCGGACCGCATCGTGGTGCTGGACCAGGGCACGGTGGTGTCCACCGGCACGCACGCCGAGCTCATGGCCGGCTGCGACGTGTACCGCGAGATCGTCCTCTCGCAGCTGACCGAGGAGGAGGCCGCGTGAGCGGGCGCGGACCCGCCTGGGGCGGCGCCATGAACCACGAGAAGGCCAGCGACTTCCGCGGCACCCTCGGGCGCATGGTCCAGCGGCTGCTGTTCCACCGTCGTCTGGTGCAGGCCATCGGGCTGCTCGGCCTGGTGGCCACCGCGCTGTCGGTCGTCGGACCGCGGATCCTCGGCCACGCCACCGACATCGTCTTCAGCGGCTACCTGTCCGACCAGTTCCCGGCGGGCGCCGACAAGGCCGAGGTGGTCGCGGGGCTCGAGGCCCAGGGCGACGACCGGACGGCCGACCTCGTGCGCGGCACGGACCTGCGGCCGGGTGAAGGCATCGACTTCACCTCCTTGGCCTGGGTCCTGGCCGGCGCCCTGGTGCTCTACGTCGTGGCATCGGTGTTCATGTGGTGGCAGGGACGCCTCACGACCGTCGTCGTGCAGCGCACGGTGGCCGGTCTGCGCGGCGAGGTCGAGGACACCCTCAACCGTCTCCCGCTGGCCAGCGTCGACGCCCACGAGCGTGGTGAGCTGATGTCGCGGACGACCAACGACATCGACAACATCGCGCAGTCGCTGCAGCAGACCATCAGCCAGCTGCTGACCTCGGTCCTGACGGTCGTCGGGACGCTCGCCATGATGCTGTGGATCTCGCCGCTGCTCGCCCTCGTCGCCGTGCTGACGGTCCCGGTGGCCGTGGTCCTCACCCGCGCCATCATGAAGCGCTCCCAGCCCCAGTTCGTGGCCCAGTGGGCGGCGACCGGTGCGCTCAACGGCCACATCGAGGAGGTCTTCACCGGCCACGAGATCGTCATGGTCTACGGGCGGCAGCAGCAGGCGCGCGAGGAGTTCGACTCCCGCAACGACGCCCTGTTCGGAGCCGCCTTCAAGGCACAGTTCATCTCCGGGGTGATCGCGCCGGTGATGATGTTCGTGTCGAACCTCAACTACGTGCTCGTGGCCGTGATCGGAGCGTTCCGCGTCGCGTCGGGGACCCTCTCCATCGGCGAGGTGCAGGCGTTCATCCAGTACTCGCGCCAGTTCACGCAGCCGCTGACGCAGGTGGCCTCCATGATCAACCTCCTGCAGTCCGGCATGGCCTCGGCCGAACGGGTGCTGGCGCTGCTCGACGAGCCGCACGAGGCGCCCGACGCGCCCGACGCGCCGTTCCCGGATCCGCTGCGTGGCCGGGTGGTCTTCGAGGACGTCAGCTTCTCCTACGGCGACGACCCCCTCATCGAGCACCTCGACCTGGTGGCGGAGCCGGGGCAGACCGTGGCCATCGTCGGGCCCACCGGGGCCGGCAAGACGACGCTCACGAACCTGCTGCTCCGCTTCTACGACCTCGACGCCGGACGCATCACGCTCGACGGCGTCGACGTCGCCGTCATGGAGCGTGCTCGGCTCCGCGAGGCGTTCGGCGTGGTGCTGCAGGACGCGTGGCTCTTCCAGGGGAGCATCCGCGACAACATCTCCTACGGTGCGCACCGCGCCACCGAGGAGCAGGTGCAGGCCGCGGCCGAGGCGGCCTACGTCGACCACTTCGTGCGCACGCTCCCCGCCGGCTACGACACGGTCATCGAGGACGAGGGCGGCGGGGTCAGCGCCGGCCAGCGCCAGCTCCTCACCATCGCCCGCGCCTTCCTCGCCGACCCGGCCATCCTGGTGCTCGACGAGGCGACCAGCAGCGTGGACACCCGCACCGAGGCGTTGGTGCAGAAGGCCATGGAGCAGCTGCGGGCGGGCCGCACGTCCTTCGTCATCGCGCACCGGCTCTCGACGATCCGCGACGCCGACCACATCGTGGTGATGGAGTCGGGTCGCATCGTCGAGCAGGGCACGCACGACTCGCTCGTGGGCGCCGGCGGCCCCTACGAGCGGCTCTACGCGGCGCAGTTCGCCGGCACACCGCTCTAGGGGACGACTCAGCCCTCGCGGAGGAAGGCGTCGGCGCGGCTCTTCGGCCGGCCGATGATCGCCCGGTCGCCGCGGTCCAGCACGGGGCGCTCCATGAGCCGGGGGTGCTCCACGAGCAGGTCCGCGACCTGCTCGGGCGTGGCGTAGGCGGCGGGGTCGAGCCCCTGGTCCTTGAAGAACGAGTCCTTGCGCACGAGGGCGGCCGGCTCGTCCTCGAGGCGGTCCAGCAGGTCGAGCAGGGCGGCCCGGTCGAGCGGCTCCTTGAGGTAGCGCACCTCCTCGACGTCGACCCCGGCCGCTGAGGCCGACTCGAGCGCGTGCCGCGAGGTGGAGCAGGCGGGGTTGTGCAGGATCGTGACGTCGGCCATGCGAGCAGCCTAGCCACGCAGGTCCGTCGGCCGACCTCGACGGATCGCTAGCGTGGGGCCATGTCCTCCGCTGCCGTCCGCTTCGACGTCGACGACGACGTCTGCACCATCACCCTCGACCGGCCCGACGTGCGCAACGCCGTCGACGGCCCCATGGCTGCCGAGCTCCTGGCGGCGTTCGAGGCGTTCGAGGCCGACGACGCACTGGCGGTCGCCGTGCTGCACGGCGAGGGCGGCACCTTCTGCGCCGGAGCGGACCTGACGTGCGTCGGTGACCCCGACCGTGGTCACGTGCTCGACCCCGACGGGGCCGGACCGATGGGTCCCACGCGGATGGCGCTCACCAAGCCGCTGGTGGCCGCGATCGAGGGACACGCCGTGGCCGGCGGGCTCGAGCTGGCGCTGCTGGCGGACCTGCGGGTCGCCGCGGAGGACGCCGTGCTGGGCGTGTTCTGTCGACGCTGGGGTGTTCCCCTCATCGACGGCGGCACGGTGCGGCTCCCGCGTGTGGTGGGGCACGGCCGCGCGATGGACCTCATCCTCACCGGACGTGCCGTCGAGGCGCACGAGGCGCTGCAGATGGGGCTCGTGAACCGCGTCGTGCCCGCGGGTCGCGCCCTCGACGTCGCCCACGAGCTGGCCGAGCAGCTCGCCCGCTTCCCGCAGGAGTGCCTGCGCGTCGATCGAGCGTCGGCGATCGCCCAGTGGGACCTGCCGCTCCGCGAGGCCCTGCGGGCCGAGGGCGCGGGTGGCTTGCCCGTGGTGGCCTCCGAAGCCGTCGCGGGTGCCGAGCGCTTCGTCTCGGGGGCGGGGCGGCACGGGTCGTTCGACGATCCGACGACTCCGCCGTGAGCCGAACCGGTCGACTCGCGAGGCGATGTGGTCGTTCCGGGTCCCGTCTGGCAGAATGTCGGCTTGTGTCCGACGCGGACGGGACCCTCTCAGCCCGGCCGCATGGGCCCACCAGCTTCGTGCCCGGATCGTGACCCCACCCGGTCCGGCGCGTCACCACACCACAGAGACCTGAGGAGACACCACACTCGTGGCCGTCAAGATTCGCCTGAAGCGGATGGGCAAGATCCGCACCCCGTTCTACCGCATCGTCGTCGCCGACTCGCGCACCAAGCGCGACGGTCGCGTGATCGAGGAGATCGGCACGTACAACCCCAAGACCGAGCCGTCCACGATCCACGTCGTGTCCGAGCGCGCCCAGTACTGGCTCGGCGTCGGCGCCCAGCCGACCGAGGCCGTCGCCGCGATCCTCAAGATCACCGGTGACATCGGTGGCACCAGCACCCTCAAGACGCCGGAGCCGAAGGCCGACAAGGCCGCGCTGTTCGACGCCGCGCTCAAGGAGCTGCACGCCGAGCCCAAGACCGAGGCGACCACCAAGAAGAAGGCCGCCAAGAAGGCTGCGCCGAAGGCCGACGACGCCGAGAAGGCTGAGGAGCCCAAGGCCGAGAAGGCTGAGGAGCCGAAGGCCGAGGAGCCCAAGGCCGACGACGCCGCCGAGAGCACCGAGGCCTGAGCATGGCCGGTCGCACGCAGGAGGTCATCGAGCACCTCGTGTCGGGCATCGTGGACCACCCCGACGAGGTCGACGTGAGCGAGAAGCAGACGCGGCGCGGCGACCTCTTCGAGGTGCGCGTCAACCCGGCCGACCTCGGCAAGGTGATCGGCCGTCAGGGTCGCACCGCGTCGGCGATCCGCACCGTCAGCGGAGCGGTCGCCGGCACCAAGGGTGCCCGCATCGACTTCGTGGACGTCGACCGCCAGCGCTGAGGTCCTGACCATGCGCGTCGTGGTCGGTCGGATCGGCCGGGCTCACGGGATCAAGGGTGAGCTGACGGTCGACGTCCGCACCGACGAGCCCGAGCGAAGGTTCGCCCCGGGCACGGCGCTCGTGGCCGGCGACCGCACCGTCGTCGTGGCAGCCGCCCGGAACCACTCCGGGCGGCTGCTGCTGCGTCTGGAGGGGGTCGCCGACCGCACGGCGGCCGAGGCGCTGCACGGTCGTGTGCTGGAGGTCGACATCGATCCGGCCGACGAGCCCGACGAGGACGACGCCTACTACGACCACCAGCTCGTGGGCCTGCGCGTGCACGACCACCACGGGGTCGACGTCGGCATCGTGACCGAGGTGCTGCACCTGCCTGAGCAGGACCTGCTCTCCGTCGATCTCGACGACGGCGCCCGCGGCGTCCTGGTCCCCTTCGTCACGGCTCTCGTGCCCGAGGTCGACCTCGCCGCCGGTCACGTCGCGCTGGCCGACGTCCCGGGTCTGCTGGACCCAGACGCCCAGGCCGTCGCCACCCCGGACGCGGGCGACGGGACGTGAGCGGGGGACCGGGCGACCACGTCGCCCCGACGATGCGCATCGACGTCGTCTCGATCTTCCCCGCCTACCTCGACGCCCTCGACCTCTCGCTCGCCGGCCGGGCCCGCGCGAGCGGGCTGCTCGAGATCCGCACCCACGACCTGCGCGACTTCACCCACGACCGCCACCGCACCGTCGACGACACGCCCTACGGAGGCGGCGCCGGCATGGTCATGCGCCCCGAGCCCTGGGGTGAGGCCCTCGACGCCGTCACCAGCGACGAGGCCGTCGTCCTGGTGCCCACGCCCTCGGGCACGCCCTTCCGGCAGTCCCTCGCCCACGACCTGAGTCGCGAACGACACCTCGTCTTCGCCTGCGGCCGCTACGAGGGGATCGACCAGCGGGTCATCGACCACGCCCGCGGGCGCTGGCGCGTCGAGGAGGTCTCCCTCGGGGACTTCGTGCTCAACGGGGGAGAGGTCGCCGCGCTCGCCGTCATCGAGGCCGTCGTGCGGCTCGTCCCCGGCTTCATGGGCAACCCCGCCTCCCTCGCCGAGGAGTCCCACGGGGACGACGGGCTGCTCGAGTACCCGGTCTACACCAAGCCCGCGTCGTGGCGCGGTCTCGACGTGCCCGACGTGCTGCTCTCCGGCCACCACGGGGCCATCGCGGCCTGGCGGCGCGAGCAGGCGGTCGCCCGCACGCGGGAGCGTCGGCCCGATCTCCTGACCGACTGACGACGTCGAACACCCACCGACGAGGCCCTGTGCGCCGGATTTAACACGGGGGCCACCGGCGTCATGCAGGTGAAACATTCCGGGCGTGGTTGAGGAAACCTGGCCGCCCCATGATGAACGCGGCTCCTCCAAGGACAGCAGCGTGGCTGTGGGACGCCGATGTTCACTCAACCAGTTACAACGAGGTGGGTATGTCAGTCGATCTTTCATGGCAGCTGCTGTGCACGGCACTCGTCATCTTCATGACGCCGGGTCTTGCGTTCTTCTACGGCGGTCTGGTCAAGTCCAAGTCCGCGATCTCGATGATGATGCTGAGCTTCGGCTCGCTCGCCCTGGTCACGGTGCTCTACGTCCTCTACGGCGGCACGGGCATCGCCGGCAACGGCACGAGCGGCGGCAGCAAGCTCTTCGGCAACCCGTTCGAGGACTTCGGCATGTCGGACCTGATGTCGGGGGTCGGTGGCGGTGACGCGGCCAACGCCTTCGGCGGTCACGCGTTCCTCGTCGCCTTCTGCATCATCACGGTCGCCCTCGTCTCGGGCGCCGTCGCCGACCGGGCACGCTTCTGGCCGTGGATGCTCTTCGCCGGGCTGTTCACGACCTTCGTCGTGTTCCCGACGTTCCGCTGGCTCTTCGGGGTGGACGCCGACGGCAACTTCTACGGCTGGCTGGCCAACGACGTCTTCGGCTTCGGTGCGGCACTCGACTGGGCCGGCGGCACGATCATCCACCAGTCCGCCGGTGCTGCGGCCCTCGCTCTCGCCCTCGTGCTCGGCAAGCGCAAGCTCGGCTTCTCCAAGGAGGAGTCCCAGCCGCACAACGTGCCGCTGGTGCTCCTGGGCGCCTCGATCCTGTGGTTCGGCTGGTTCGGCTTCAACACCGGTGTCTACGGCGCCGACGAGGGCCAGACGTCGCTGATCTTCTTCAACACGCTCATCACCCCTGCGGCCGCGCTGATCGGCTGGATCGTCGTCGAGACTTTCCGTGACGGCAAGGCCACCGCGGTGGGTGCGGCGTCCGGCATCGTGACCGGGCTCGTCGCCATCACGCCGGCCTGCGCCTTCGTCACGCCGCTCTGGGCGATCGTGCTCGGCATCGTGTCGGGTGTCGCGTGCGCCCTCGCGGTCGACCTGAAGTTCAAGCTCGGCTACGACGACACGCTCGACGTCGTGGGCATCCACCTCGTCGCCGGCTTCATCGGCTGCGTCTACATCGGTCTGTTCGGCTCGGAGGCCCTGACCGGTGGCAGCCTGTTCTTCGGTGGCGAGACCGACCTGCTGTTCGCCCAGATCCTGTCGTCGCTCACGATCATCGTGTTCTCGTTCGTCGTGGCCTTCGCGATCGGCTTCGGCATCGAGAAGACGATCGGCTTCCGCGTGACCGAGGAGGACGAGGTCGCAGGCATCGACACCGCACTGCACGGCTCGGAAGGCTACGCGCTCGACTGAGTCGTCACCTGAACCCCACGGAGGGCTCCTGCTCGGGCAGGGGCCCTTCGTGGCGTCCGGGGACCGATCTCGGGCGCCACGGTTCCCGGGGCGCGCCGAGGGCCGGTTTCGACCGGCCAGCTTCGGCGGGGCCGGTTTCGGCTGGGCCAGTTTCATCCGGGCCGGGTCGCTGTGGCAGAATCGTCCCTTGGTGCACCGCGGTTCTGCCACAGGGGAGCCGTCGACGAGCACCGGCACGACACCAAGACTTTTCTCACCATCGTTTCCGTGGGTGACCTGTGGCACCGGCGAGGAGTAGACATGACCAACTTGGTCGACCAGGTCGCAGCCGAGTCGCGACGCGACGACATCCCCGCGTTCCGCGCCGGCGACACCCTCAAGGTCCACGTCAAGGTCGTCGAGGGCAACCGCTCGCGCGTCCAGGTGTTCCAGGGCGTGTGCATCAAGGTGCAGGGCTCGGGCATCGGACGCACGTTCACGGTCCGCAAGGTCAGCTTCGGCGTCGGTGTCGAGCGCACGTTCCCGCTCCACACCCCGGTCATCGAGAAGATCGAGGTCGCCACCCGCGGCGACGTCCGCCGGGCCAAGCTCTACTACCTCCGCTCGCTGCGCGGCAAGGCCGCGAAGATCAAGGAGAAGCGCGAGGACTGAGCGTCCTCCCGCGTGGCCGTCGAGCCCGCCCAGGATGCTGCGTCTAGGCTCACGTCGTGAGTGAGACCACGAAGCGCCAGCTACCCGTCTGGCAGGAGTCCATCCTCCTCGTCGTCACCGCCATGGTGATGGCCGTCGTGGTCAAGGCGTTCTTCCTCCAGGCCTTCTACATCCCGTCGGAGTCCATGGAGCCGACGATGCTCGTCAACGACAAGATCCTCGTCCAGAAGGTCTCCTACTGGACCGGGGATCCGCAGCGTGGCGACATCGTCGTCTTCGACGATCCCGGTGGATGGCTCGACCAGAGCGAGTCCGCCCGCGCCAGCAACCCGGCGCAGAAGGCGCTCGAGGTCATCGGGCTGTTCCCCACGGGCGGCCACCTCATCAAGCGCGTCGTGGGCGTCGGTGGGGACCGCGTGGCCTGCTGCGACGACGAGGGTCGCCTGACGGTGAACGGCGTGTCGATCGACGAGCCGTACCTGAGGGACCCGAGCGCCAACGCCGAGTCACGCTTCGACGTCGTGGTGCCCAAGGACCACCTCTGGGTGCAGGGCGACAACCGGGGCAACTCCGCGGACTCCCGCGTGCACCAGGGCGACCCCGGTGGCGGCTTCATCCCCGTGGACTCGGTCGTCGGCAAGGCGTGGGTCCGCGTGTGGCCGTGGAAGCGGATCGGTCTCATCCGGGGCAGCGAGGCCTTCGCCGAGGTCCCGTCCGAGCCCGCGTCGTCGCAGTGACCGGTCGGCCCACCCTCCGACTCGAGCGCAGCCTCCTGCGCGAGCGCTGCACCGTGCTGGCGTGCGCCGACGAGGTCGGCCGCGGCGCCCTGAGCGGTCCGGTGAGCGTCGGCGTCGTGGCGATCACCGCGAGCACGCGCACCGCGCCCCAGGGGGTGCGTGACAGCAAGCTGCTGACCCCCGACGCGCGCGTCCGACTCGCGCCCCGCATCCGGCGCTGGGCCGCCACCCACGGAGCCGGGTACGGCGTCGGCCACGCGTCACCCGCGGAGATCGACGACGTCGGCATCATGGCGGCCATGCGCCTGGCCGCGCGACGAGCGCTGGAGCAGGTCGGGACCCCGCCCGACCTGGTCCTGCTCGACGGCAACCACGACTACCTGAGCGTCCCGGAGCAGGCCTCGCTCTTCGACGTCACGGAGGTGCCGCTGCCGCCGGTGGTCACGGCGATCAAGGCCGACCTGCGCTGCGCGGCGGTGGCCGCGGCGAGCATCCTCGCCAAGACCGAGCGTGACGCGCTCATGGTCGAGCTGGCCCGTGAGCACCCGGAGTACGGCTGGCACGAGAACAAGGGTTACGCGGCGCCGGCGCACGTGGAGGCCCTGCGCACCCACGGGCCCAGCCACCACCACCGCCGCTCGTGGAGCCTGCCGGGCAGCGTGCCGGCGGCCGGTAGTGTTCCGGTCATCGAGTCCGGTGCCGTCCGGGCGAGCGACGAGGCGATGGGGAGCAGATGAGCGCAGAGGACCTCGAGCGGTACGAGACCGAGGCCGAGCTCGCGCTGTACCGCGAGTACCGCGACGTCGTGAAGATCTTCAAGTACGTGGTGGAGACCGACCGGCGCTTCTACCTCTGCAACGCCGTCGACGTGAAGGTGCGCTCCGAGACGGGCGACGCCTACTTCGAGGTGTCCATGAACGACGCCTGGGTGTGGGACATCTACCGTCCGGCGCGGTTCGCCAAGAACGTCAAGGTGCTCACCTTCAAGGACGTCAACGTCGAGGAGCTGGCCGACTCCGACGTCAAGGTGCCGTCGAGTTGAGCTGAGCCGGCGCCCACGGTCGGTCCACAGGCCGTCGCACGCTCGAGCGCCGTCGTCCACAGCCTGCGCGCGTGGTCTGTCGCCAGGCCGTCGTCCCGCCGACGCTTGAGGCATGACCTACGCACGCAACGACGCCGTCGGGCAGTACGGCGAGCAGGTGGCTGCGCGACACCTGGAGTCCCACGGCATGACGATCCTCGACCGGCGCTGGACGTGCCGGTGGGGCGAGCTCGACATCGTTGCCCGTGACGGTGCGACGATCGTCTTCTGCGAGGTCAAGACCCGCACCAGCCAGCGGCACGGCACCGGCTTCGAGGCGGTCTCGAGCCGCAAGGCGCAGCGGCTGCGTCGTGCGGCGTCGGCGTGGCTGCAGGCGCACGGGCTGGAGCCGCTGGGCGTGCGGATCGACGTCGTGTCCGTGCGCATCCCCCGCCGTGGCGGGCCGGTCGTCGAGCGCGTGAGCGGGGTGGCCTGATGGCGGCCCTGCACTCGGTGACCCTGGACGGCCTCACCGGGCGCGCGATCGAGGTGGAGGTCGACATCGCCAACGGCTTCCCGTCGACCGTCGTCGTGGGTCTTGCCGACGCGATCGTCAACGAGGCTCGCGACCGGGTGCGTGCGGCGGTGGTCAACTCCGGCGCCACGTGGCCCGACCAGCGGGTCACGATCAACCTCGCCCCGTCCACGCTGCCGAAGACCGGGTCCCACTACGACCTGGCCATCGCGCTCGCGATGTTCGTCGAGAAGAAGATCGTGCCGCTCGCGGCCACCGTCGGGACGGTGTTCATCGGGGAGCTCGCGCTCGACGGTCGCCTCCGCGCGGTGCGGGGCGTCCTGCCCGCCACGGTCGCCGCCGCCGAGGCCGGGTTCGAGCGCGTGTTCGTGCCGGAGTCCAACGTCGGCGAGGCCGAGCTGGTCGACGGCATCGGGGTGGTCGGCGTGCGGTCGTTGCGCCAGGTGGTGGCCATGCTGACCGGGCAGGAGGAGCCCGACGACCCGCCGGTCCCTCCGCTGGACGGCGGCGACGGTCTCGGCCACGCCTACAGCGACCGCGTGGCCGGTCTCGACCTCGCCGACGTGGCCGGGCAGGAGGACACCCGTACGGCCGTGGTGGTCGCTGCGGCCGGTGGACACCACGTGCTGATGACGGGTCCGCCGGGCATCGGCAAGACCATGCTCGCCCAGCGGCTGCCCGGTCTGCTGCCGGACCTCACCCGCCCCCAGGCGCTGGAGGTCAGCGCGGTGCACTCCCTGGCGGGCGTCCTGCCGTCCGACGTCCCCCTCGTGCGGCGTCCTCCGTTCGTCGACCCGCACCACACGGCGAGCGCCGTCGCGATCGTCGGTGGGGGGCAACGGGTCATCCGTCCGGGTGCGCTCTCGCTCGCGCACCGCGGGGTGCTGTTCCTCGACGAGGCGCCGGAGTTCGCCTCGAACGTGCTCGACGCGCTGCGCCAGCCCCTGGAGAGCGGGCACGTGGTGGTCTCGCGGTCCGCCCAGACCGCAACGTTCCCGGCCCGCTTCCAGCTGCTCCTGGCGGCCAACCCGTGTCCGTGCGGACAGGGTGGGTCGGTGAGCGAGCCCTGCGAGTGCACCCCGCTGATGCAGCGGCGCTACCGCGACCGCATCTCCGGACCGGTGCGAGACCGCATCGACATCCACCGCATCCTCGTGGCGCCGACCCGGCCGGAGCTCGTCCACGGCGTGTCCGACGCCCGGTCGACGCGGGACCTCGCGCCGCTCGTCGCGCGGGCCCGGTCCCGCCAGGCCGAACGGCTGGCGGGCACGCCCTGGCAGGTCAACGCGGAAGTGCCCGGCGTCGACCTGCGCAAGCACTGGCCGGCGACGGACGCAGCCAGGCGGCTCGTGGACTCCCAGCTGCGCGGTCAACGGCTCTCCGCCCGTTCCGCGGACCGGGTGCTCCGCGTCGCCTGGAGCGTCTGCGACCTGCGCGAGGGGGAGCGGCCCGACGTCGAGGAGGTCGAGCTGGCGCTCGCCCTGCGCCGGGGCACCCCGCTCGGACCCCTGCTGCGGGACGTGGTGGTGGCGCCATGACCTCCGCGAACCGTCCCGCACGGCGGGGCACGCACGCCACGGACGCCGATGCGCGGATGGCGTTGAGTCTGCTCGTCGAGCCAGGCGACCCACGCCTCGTGGAGTGGGTGCGCGAGCTCGACCCGGCGGGCCTCCTCGAGGTGGTACGTGGTGACTCCCGACGCTCCCGTCGGGACGTCCCGCACGCCTGGCTGGAGGGGGCCGCTCGGCTGGACCGAGCCGTGAGCAGTGCGCGCGCGAGGTCCGAGGCGCACGGACTCCGCTGGGTCGTGCCCGGCGACGCGTCGTGGCCCGCGGCGCTCGACGACCTCGACCACGTGGAGCCCCTCGGCGGGAGCACCGGTGCACCGCTCGGGCTCTGGGTCCGCGGCCCCGCCGACCTCGCGTCGCTCGTGGAGCACGGCATCGCCGTGGTGGGCGCCCGCTCGTGCACGGCCTACGGGAGCGACTGCGCCTCCGAGATCGCGGCCGACGTGGCAGACCAGGGCGGCACGGTCGTGAGCGGGGCGGCGTTCGGCATCGACGCCGCGGCCCACCGCGGCGCCCTCGTGCAGGACCGACCGACCGTGGCGGTGCTCGCCTGTGGTGCCGACGTCGAGTACCCACGCACCCACGCCGCGCTGCTGCAGCGCATCGCCCAGGACGGTCTCGTGGTCTCCGAGCAGACCCCCGGGCAGGTCGCGATGCGGTCACGCTTCCTCACCCGCAACCGCATCATCGCCGGGCTCACGGTGGGCACGGTGGTCGTCGAGGCGGCCCGCCGCAGCGGATCGCTCAACACGTTGAACTGGGCCGACGCCCTGGGGCGGGTGACGATGGCCGTGCCCGGCCCGGTCACGTCACAGCAGTCCGCCGGGGTGCACCAGGCGCTGCGCGACGGGCGGGCGGTCCTGGTGACGAGCGGCCGCGAGGTCCTCGACGCGGTGGCCGGCGTGTCGGCCGACGTGCCCGAGCCGGTCCGGCCGTCCGACACCGACCACGACCGGTTGGGCGGGCTGGCTCGGCGGGTCCTCGATGCTCTCTCCTTCACCGAGGCGCGCAGCACCGCCGACGTCGCGGCCGCCGCGCGAGGCAGCAGGGTCGACGTGGCCGACCTCCTGGCGGGTCTCGAGCGGCAGGGATGGTGCGCTCGCGTGGGGGACCGGTGGCTGGTGCTCCCGCGTGGTGCCTCGATCGCGGCCCGCCGACCCGTCACGCTGGGACCATGAGCGGAGCCTGGGACGACGCGCTCGAGGCGTTCACCGAGCACCTGCGCCACGAGCGCGACCTCTCCGAGCACTCCGTCCGCGGCTACCTCGTCGACCTCGGCCACCTGGCTGACCACGCTCGCGCCCTCGGGGTGGGCGAGCCGTCGGGGCTCACCACGCGGGCGCTGCGGAGCTTCCTGGCCAACCAGCAGACCCTCGGCCGGTCACGGGCCACGCTGGCCCGACGCGCGACGTCGATCCGCTCGTTCACGGCCTGGCTGGTGCGCACCGGCCGCGCGACGAACGATCCCGGAGCACTGCTCGCCAGTCCTCGTTCACAGCGCGCCCTGCCCGACGTGCTGAGCCAGACCGAGGTCCGGGCGCTCCTCGACGCCACGTCGGCCGCGATCGAGACCGATGGTCCCGTGGGCCTGCGGGACCTGGCCATCCTCGAGCTGCTCTACGCAACGGGCGTGCGGGTGGGTGAGCTGTGCGGCCTCGACATCGACGACATCGACCGTGGCCGTCGCCTGCTGCGGGTCCTCGGCAAGGGTCGCAAGGAGCGCTCGGTGCCCTACGGGCTTCCGGCAGCCGATGCGGTCGACGCCTGGGTCACCATCGGGCGGCCGACGCTGGTCGGTCCGGAGAGTGGACCGGCGCTCCTGCTGGGCGTCCGCGGCGGTCGACTCGACCCCCGCGCGGCCCGCAAGATCGTGCACGACCGGCTCGCGGTGGTCGAGGGTGCCCCCGACCTCGGCCCCCACGGCCTGCGGCACACCGCCGCCACCCACCTGCTCGAGGGCGGCGCCGACCTGCGCAGCGTTCAGGAGGTGCTGGGCCACGCCTCCCTCGGCACCACCCAGATCTACACCCACGTGAGCACCGAACGGCTGCGCGCCGCGTACCGGTTGGCGCACCCGCGGGCGTAGGAGCCGGGCGTAGGACGTCGCGTCCTGCGGCTGCGTCGCCCGGGCCGGCCGTCGTCCTGGTGCTGCGTCGCTGTGGCTCCGAGTCGGGGTGGTTTCCGAAAGGGCATCGACCGGCGCGGTGGGTCTCGGGTCGGTTGGGTCTGCGGGGCGCGGCTGGGATCTCGCCTGGTGCTGCGTCGCTGTGGCTGCGCGTCGGGGTGGGCTCCGAGAGGGCCTCGACCGGCGCGGTGGGTCTCGGGTCGGTTGGGTCTGCGGGGCGCGGCTGGGATCTCGCCTGGTGCTGCGTCGCTGTGGCTGCGCGTCGGGGTGGGCTCCGAGAGGGCCTCGACCGG
>NZ_JAVTJF010000017.1:0-39606 GCF_031843905.1 Aeromicrobium sp. WCS2018Hpa-31
CCGGCTCGACGAGTGGCGTCACCTACGAGGTGCTGCGCAACGACCGGGTCGTCGCAACGACAAGTTCCACCACGGTCTCGGTGCCGGGCTCCACGTCGGCCGACCGGTTCTTCGTGCGGGCCAGCGACGGCCAAGGCAACTGGTCGGCCTCCACCGCCCTCGTCCGGCCGGCGCAGTCGGCGACTGTCCTTGCCGACGGTGCCACCTGGACCTACTACTTCGACAACACCGCACCGGTGGCCACGGACTGGAAGGGCGACTCCTTCGACGCCTCCGGCTGGCGCAGCGGGCCCGCCCCGCTGGGGTGGGGCAGCGGTCCGATCGCGACCAACATCGACGTCGCGGCGGGCAGCACGCGGGCCCTCACGTCGTACTACCGGCGCACCTTCGACGTCGCCGACGTCGGCGCCTTCACCCGCTACCGGCTCACGACACGGGCCGACGACGGCGTGGTCGTCTACGTCAACGGCACCGAGGTGGCTCGGGTCAACCTGCCCACCGGCACGGTCGGTCCGAACACGTACGCCACGGCCGCGCCGACCACGACCAGCGCGACCAACAACCCGGTGAGCATCGACATCCCGCTCTCGGCGCTGCGCAACGGGTCGAACGTCATCACCGCCGAGGTGCACTCCAACTACCGGAGCACCCCGACCACCAGCTTCGACGCGAACGTCGTCGCCTCCCGCTGAGGATCCCCGTGACCGCACTCGACGTACGCACCTCCTGGGACCGGCTCGCCGCAGCCCAGAAGGACGGCACCGGTGTGCCGCTGTACATGCGTGCGGTCAATCGTCGACTGGGGCGCGGCATCGCCGCGGTGGCGCACCGGTTCGGGGCCACCCCCGACCAGATGACGGCCGTCAGCGCCCTGCTGGTCGTGGCCGCCCTCGCCGTGCTGGTGCTCCCAGGGCCGAGCGTGCTCACGGGCGTGGCCGTCACGCTGCTGCTGCAGGGTGCGTTCGCGTTCGACGCGGCCGACGGACAGCTCGCGCGGCTGCGCGGCAGCGGGTCGGTGGCGGGGGAGTGGCTCGACCACACGGTCGACGCCGCCCGGACCCTGGCGCTCCACCTGGCCGTGGCCGTGGCACTGCTGCGCCACACCGACCTCGACGCGGCGTGGGCGCTCCTGCCGCTGGGCTTCGCGTTCGTCGCCTCGCTGCGGTTCTTCGCCCAGATCCTCGCCGAGCAGCTCGCGCCCCGCAGGAGCGACCGGGCGGCGTCGGCCGGCCGGTACTCCTCGATCGTCCAGCTGCCGGCCGACGTCGGGGTGCAGAACCTGGTCTTCCTGCTCTGGCCCCTCACGGGTGCCTTCCTGCTGGGGTACGGCCTGCTCGCCGCCGCCAACCTGGTCCTGCTCGTCATGACCCTGCGCCGCCGCCTCCGCGCGCTGCGCGCGCTCGGATGAGTCCGCTCGGGTCGAACCGTGGGCCGGCCACCGGGCTGCGTGCGAGCATGGGGCGGTGGCAGCGATGAGGGCGCGCGAGGTGTCGTGGACCGACCTCGTCGGCACCGAGCCGACCCGGCGTCTGCCGTCGGACCCCCTGCCGGCCTGGCCGCTCCTCACGATGCTGTGGGGCTTCCCGCTCATGTGGGTCCTCGGACTCACCGTCGTGCCCGGCGCGGTCACCATGGCCGTCGTCATGCTCGGCTTCATGATGGTGCGTCGCTACGCCATCTGGGTCCCGGGCGTGGGAGCGCTCGTCGGACTGTGCCTGTGGATGGCGGCGTCGGCGGTCATGATCGACACCGGTCCGCGCATGCTCGGCTTCGGCTTCCGCCTCGCCATCATGTCCTTCGTCGCGATCGCCTTCGTGTACACGGTCGCGGCGCGCACGCGCCTCACCCGGCGTCGGCTCGTGCACGGGCTCACGTTCCTGTGGTTCTTCGTGATCGTCGGCGGAGTGCTCGGCATGCTCCTGCCGGGCACCCGACTCACGACGCCCGTCGGCATGCTCCTGCCGGCCTCGATCAGCGGCAACTCCTACGTCCGTGACCTGTTCTTCCCGCCGTTCGCCGAGGTGCAGCACCCCTGGGGCGCGCCCGAGCCGTTCGTGCGTCCCTCAGCGCCCTTCCCGTACGCCAACAGCTGGGGCGTCGCGATCCTCGTGCTCACCCCGATCGCGCTCGCCTGCTTCATGATGACCCGGTCGTGGCTCCTGCGCTGCGCCATCATCGTCGGTGCGGGCGTCATGATCTTCCCGGCCATGGCCACGTCGAACCGCGGCATGTTCGCCGCGCTCGCCCTGGCCGGGGCCTACGTGCTCGTGCGGTACGCGCTGCGCGACCGGGCGGCACCGGTCATCACGCTCACCCTGCTCGGGCTGGTCGCCGGAGCGGTGCTGGTCTGGCAGGGCCTGCTCACCCAGTTCGAGGTGCGTCAGGAGTACGGCCAGTCCAACGGGGCCCGCTTCACGCTCTACGCCGAGACGATCCAGCGCACCCTGGCCTCGCCGCTCCTGGGGTACGGCGCGCCCCGGCCCTCCGCCGAGCAGGCGCTCTCGGTCGGCACGCAGGGCTACATCTGGACGCTCATGTTCAGCTTCGGCTTCGTCGGGCTGGCGCTGTTCCTCGCGTTCCTCTGGGGCTCCACCTGGCGCACCCGGTACTGCCGCGACGACGTCGATGTGGCCCTGCACGCGACGCTGGTCGTCTCGAGCCTCGCGATCATCGTGTACGGCCTCGACATCATCCAGCTGCTCGCCATCGCGCTCGTGGCGGCGATCCTGCTGAGACGTCGCTACGGCCTCGACGATGACGACTGAGGTCACCTCCGCCCGGTCGGGCCTCGGCACGGCAGCCGTCGCGAACCTCGTGGGGGGCGCCCTCGGGGCGATGGTCAACCTCGTGCTGGCCGCGCTGGTCGGCCGGCACCTGGGGACCGAGGGATCGGGTGTCTACTTCCTGGTCGTCGCCGTCTTCCTGATCGTCGCCAACAGTGCCGAGCTCGGTGCCGACACGGGGCTGGTGCGGTTCGTCGCGGCCACCCGGGCGCTGGGCCGGCCGCAGGACACGCCGCAGATCGTCAGGACCGCCGTCCTGCCCGTCCTGGTGGGCGGGGCGGTCGTGGTGGCTCTCGGCATCCCCCTGGCCCTCGCGGTCGCGCCGTCGGGTCTCTCGCCGGTCGTGGCCGTGGCCGCCGTCCCGCTCACCGTGCTGGCCTCCCTCACGGCCCTGGCGCTGGGCATCACCCGGGGCGCGGGCGACCCGCTCGCGTTCCCGCTGGTGCAGAACATCCTGCTGCCGGCCGGGCGGATGGTGGCCGTCGGCGTGGCGGTGCTGGCCGGCTGGGGCGTCAGCGAGGTCGTCGCGGCCTGGCTCCTGCCGGTGCCCCTCGTGCTGGTCGTCGCGGCCGCGCTCGCCGCGCGTCACGTCACGGGTGGCGCCCGTCCCGAGGGCCGGTCACGGACGGCCTACCCCGGCTTCTGGCGGTTCAGTGCCGCGCGTGGTGCGACGGCGTGCGTCGAGATCGTGCTCGAGTGGGTCGACGTGGTGATCGTCGGGGTCTTCGCCTCTCCGGCCGAGGCCGGCGTGTACGCGGTGGTCACGCGGTGCGCACGGGCCGGCGAGGTGGTGCAGCAGGCGGCGCGCATCGCCGTCGGTCCGGCCATCAGTGCGGCGTCGGCCCGGGGCGACCACGCCCTGGTGGGTCGTCTGTACGGCGTCGTCACCGCAGCCATGGTGTGGGCGGCCTGGCCCTTCTACGCCGTCCTGGCGGTGTTCGCGGAGCCGGTGCTGGGCATCTTCGGCGACGGGTTCGACTCCGGTGCCCCGTCCCTGCGCGTGCTGGCGGCTGCCATGGCGGTCGCCACCGCGGCGGGCGCGGTGCAGAGCGTGCTCCTCATGGCCGGGCGCAGCAGCTGGCAGCTCGCCGACAAGACCGGTGCGCTCGCCCTCGACGTCGTGCTGCTGCTCGTGCTGGTCCCGCACTGGGGCATCGAGGGCGCCGCGGTCGCCTGGGCGGTCACGATCGTCGTCGACACCGCGGTCGTGGGCTACCAGGTGCAGGTCCTCATGGGCGTGCGACCGCCGTGGGGCCCGATCCTGTGGGCTGCGGCCCTTCCCGTGGTCATGGTGCTGGTGCCGAGCGTGCTGGTGGCCGCCACGTGGGGAACCGGCGCGTCGGTGGCCGCGGCCACGACCGCGGCCCTCGCCGTCGTCTACCTGGTCGTCGGAGCGCTGCTGCGCCGACGGCTGGGCCTGCTGGACCTGGTCAGGCTCCGCGGAGCCTGACCAGCCCCGTCACCCCTGTCCCGTCACAGCCGCTCGCCGCGCTGCGGGAGCAGCACGGTGAGCGCGACGTCGACGCCCTGGGCGCGCAGCAGCCCGCGGAGGCGGCGTGCGGCGAGCGCGTCGTCGTCGACCGAGCGAGCCAGCACGACCTGGTCGCACCGGGTGGCGAGGGTGACCTTGAGCGCGTCGGACGTGAGCTCGGAGGAGTCGATGACGACCACCTCGCCGCCCCACGTCGACTGCTTGCGCTGAGTGGGCCACCCGCGGGCCAGCTTGCCCTCGTTGATGACGGCGGCGTCGACGTGACGCACGGCCCGACCGCGACGGCGCAGCGCCTCGGCGAGGGCGGTCCCGGGCTGGGTGCCCACCGACCCGTCGACGACGAGCGTGTAGCCGGAGTCGGCCGGGGCCTCGCTCGGGAGCTTGAGCATGAGGGCCGCGATGTCCCACGTGTCCTGCGGACGCGGGTCGCGGGTGCCGTCGAGGACGGCCGCCTCGTTGATCGAGCCGAGCCCGCCCACGTCGCCGATGCCGGCGTTCGGGGCGGTGCGACGCGTCAGGGCGACCGGCACGGCGACGAGCAGGCCGAGGGCCAGCCCGGCCACGCCGAGCGGCAGGACGCCGAGCGACGACGGGCCCGACGGCGTGGCGGTGGCTCCGAGGATCTGGCCGGGGGTGGTGTCGGCGGTGGCGAGCTCGGCCGCGCGGTCGCCCAGCGACTCGGCCTGGCGCAGGATCGAGGCCTTGGCGGGGGAGCCGGCCGGGTAGCGCTGCGCCGAGCGCTCGAGCATCGAGACGCGGTCCCAGGTGGCCTCCTGCTGCGCCTGCACCTCGTCGGCCGCGGTCTTGCCGCGCACGCCGAGGAAGGCCTCGGCCACGGCGCGCGACCCGGTGGCGGCGGCGTCGGCGGAGGAGGCGGTGTAGGTGATGTTCAGCACGGCGGTGTCGGGCGGGTTCTCCACACCCACGCCGTCCTTCAGCTCGCCGCGGGTGGTGCCGAGGTCGTCGGCTGCGGCAGCGAGCACGTCGCCGGAGGTCACGAGCTGCGCGGCCGTGGCGACGTCGAGGGCCGCGGTGGCGCTCGAGCCCGAGGACGAGGGCACGTCGACCGAGGAGACCCGGACCGACGTGGTGGCCGTGTAGGTCACGGGGAGGACCGCCCAGGCGAGGACGCCGAGCAGCAGGCCGACGGCGGCGCCGAAGGCGAGGACGCGCCAGCGACGGCGCAACGACCCCGCGAGCTCGCTGAGCTGGACGGGCTGGGGCGGTGCGGGCTGCATGGGACTTGCTCCTTGGGACCGGGACATCATGCAAGAGGAGTGCCGAGGCCGGCGTTCATGACGCCGAGGTACCGACGCGTACCCCTGTGACGTGTGTCATTGACCCTCACGGGTCTGCCGCTAGTATGGGGCTCGTTGTAACCGCCTGTGTCAAAAAGCGCAGGTGGTCCGGCCGGGAACTCGTCACCTCGAGCGACGGCTGGAGATCATCCAGGGGAAATACATGTCTGAAAACTCGTGCACATCCGTGCGCGCGTCCACCTCGACGTTGGACGACGCGCATCTGCTCGGGCTCGCCAGAGACGGTCACGACGACGCCTATGCCGAGCTCTTCCGCCGCTACCGACCGGTGGCCCTCCGTCTTGCCAGACGTCTGTCGTCGCACGGCGATGCCGAGGACACCGTGTCCGAGGCCTTCGCCCAGGTGCTGGGCCAGCTGCGTCGGGGCAACGGTCCGGACCACGCGTTCCGCGCCTACGTCCTCACCTCGGTGCGCCACGAGGCCGGACGTCGGGGTCGGCTGCGTCAGCGCGTCCAGCCCACCGACGACCTCGCCAAGATCGACACGGCGGTCCCGTTCGGCAACGGCCAGCTCGACAGCTTCGAGCGCGACCTCGTCCGCACGGCGTTCGAGTCGCTTCCGGAGCGCTGGCGGACCGTGCTGTGGTACCTCGACGTCGAGGGCCTCAAGCCGCACGAGATCGCCGAGCGGCTCGACCTCAAGCCCAACAGCGTGTCCGCTCTCGTCTACCGGGCCCGGGCCGGGCTGCGCGAGGCCTACCTCGCCCAGCACGTCGCCGTCGACACCGCGTCCGAGACCGAGGAGTGTCGTCGTGTGCGACCCCGCCTGGCCTCGCTCGTGCGGCGCACGGCCGGCATGCGCGAGCAGAAGCGCATCCACGCCCACCTCGAGACCTGCCCGGCGTGCATGGCCAGCTACCTCGAGATCGAGGACGTCAACGCACGCGTGGTCGCCCCCACCGGCACGACCGGGGTCGCCGACGGCCTGAGCACGGTGGCCGGCGCGACGGCGGGGATCGTCACCGCCGCCGCGGTCGTCGCCGCAGCGCGTGCCTGACCGCCTCCTCCCACCGGTGAGACGCGGTCCGCTGGTCCTCGGTGCCGCGGTCGCGGTCGCGGCCGTCGCCACGGGGGTGCTCGTGGTGCGCGACGACGGGTCCGGCGGTCGGTCGGTCGACGCCTCGGTGCGCTGCTCCGCCGGCGACGTCGACGCGCTCGACCTGTCCGACCCGGACCAGGGCGAGCCGACCTGGTCCGAGGAGTTCGACGGAGCAGGCCGCGGCCGCGCGGGTCTCGACCCGCAGCGCTGGACCGTGCGCGACGCGACCACCCTGTCGTTCGACCAGGCCAGGATCCGCGCCGACAACGTGTCCGTGGCCGACGGCACGCTGCGGATCACCGCGCGCGACGACGCCGCCGGGGACCCGAGCGGCCTCCGCCCGGTCACCACCGGGTACGTCGACACCATCGGCCACTTCTCGCAGCGGTACGGCCGGTGGGAGGTACGGGCCCGGCTGCCCGTGGCACCCGGGGAGTCGCGCGGCCTCTGGCCGGCGTTCTGGCTGAGGGCCGACGACCTGGCGGGCGAGATCGACGTGGTGGAGGCCTGGGGGACGCCGGCGGCGCGCCCGCGCGACGACATGGCGTCGCAGTACGCCTGGACGGTGCACGAGGACACCAACGCCCCGCAGGGATACCGACGCGTGGGTGGATGGGGCTCGGCCGCCGGGCCGCTGGCCGACGACTTCCACGTCTTCGCCGTCGACTGGGTGCCCGGTTGCCTGCGCTTCTCCCTCGACGGTCGTACGACCGGTCACGTCGACCTGGACCGGGAGCCGCGCCTGGCCGCAGCCCTCGACGACGAGATGAACATCCGGCTCAACCTCCAGGTCGGCGGACGGTACTGGGGGCGCCTGGACCCGGAGCAGCCCGGGTCCACCCGCCTCCCGGCCACGCTCGAGGTCGACCACGTCCGGGTCTACCGGCCGCGCTCCTGAGACGTCCGGAGGCTCCGCTGCGGCGGGCGTGACGAGCGCCACCAGAACCGGTCTCCCATCCGGCGTCACGGAACACACCCTCGCTGCTCCTTCTGGGTGAGTGTCACATCCAGGGGATCGGAGACAAGGTGACCATCGACCGGAAGACCTATGACGTGGGGTACGCCAGCGGCGTGTTCGACATGTTCCACGTGGGCCACCTCAACCTGCTGCGCCGTGCGCGGCACCGCTGCCACCACCTCGTGGTGGGCGTCGCGAGCGACGAGTACGTCGAGCTGCTGAAGGGTCGGCCCCCGGTCGTCCCGTGCGACGAGCGCATCGACATCATCTCGGCCCTCGGGATCGTCGACGAGGTCGTCATCGACCGCTCCGAGGACAAGAAGATGGTCTGGGACCAGCGGCCGTTCGACGTCATCTTCAAGGGTGACGACTGGCAGGGGACGCCGAAGGGCTACCGCCTCGAGCGGTCGATGGGTGCGATCGGCGTCGACGTCGTCTACTACCCCTACACCCGCCAGACCTCCAGCACGATCCTGCGCGCCCACCTCACCGGCGCCGAGCTCGAGGGCCAGCTGTGAGCGTGCCGACCGTCCAGGCCTCGCAGGTCGACCGTCGGACCACCGACGGCGCCGTCGACGCCGACGCGGTCGGGTACGCCCCGGCCGTCACCGTGGTCGTGCCCACGCACGACCGGCCGCAGCTGATGGCCGAGGCCGTCCGCAGCGTGCTGAACCAGGAGTACGCAGGTCCGCTCGAGGTCGTCGTCGTCTTCGACGCCTGCGACCCCGTGCTCCCCGACGTGGTCACCGGCCCGACGCAGACGCTGTGCGCCGTCGTGAACGAGCGCACCCGAGGCCTGGCCGGCGCCCGCAACAGCGGCATCCTCGCCGCCTCCCACGACTTCGTCGCGTTCCTCGACGACGACGACACCTGGCTGGCCGGCAAGCTCGCGGCGCAGATGCCGCTCTTCCGCGACCACCCCGACGTCCGCCTCGTGGCCACCGCCATGCAGGTCGACGACGGTGAGCGGCTCACCGACCGTCTCGTCCCGAGCGACGTCGTCTCCCACGCCGAGCTCGTGCGCGAGCGGTTCGGCGGCCTGCACTCGAGCAGCTTCGTGTTCCGCCGCGAGGCGCTGGTCCACGAGATCGGCATGATCGACGAGGACCTGCCCCGTGGCTACGCCGAGGACACCGACGTCCTGCTCGGCGCCTCGCGCCTCGCGCCGGTCCGGCTGGTCAACGAGCCCCTCGTGCGGGTGCGCTGGCAGGGCCAGTCCTACTTCTTCGGGCGCTGGGCCGACTACGCGGCGGCGCTCACCTACCTCCTGGCCAAGCACCCGGAGTTCGCCGGCGACGACGCCGCGCACTCCCGCATGCTCTCGCAGATCGCGTTCGGCGAGGTCTCGTCCGGCCAGCGGGCGGCAGGTCGGCGACACGCTCGCCGCGCCATCGCCCTGCGCCGCGCCAACCTTCGCGCCTGGCTCGCGCTCGTCATCGGCCTGCGCCTGGCGACCACCGGCGCCGTCGTGACCGTCGCCCGACGCTTCGGAAAGGGGATCTGACATGCGCATCCTCATCGCCTGCTCCTCCGGAGGGCACCTCGCCCAGGCCCTGGCGCTCGAGCCCTGGTGGGGCCAGCACGAGCGGCTCTGGGTGACCGGTCCCACCGAGGACGCCCGCCTCAAGCTGCAGGACGAGCGCGTCATCGAGTGCGCCTGGCCCACGCAGCGCAACCTGCCCAACCTGGCCCGCAACATGATCCTGGCCCGCCGCGTCATCGACGAGTGGCGTCCCGACGTCGTCTTCAGCACCGGGGCGGCCGTCGCCGTCCCCTTCCTGCGCCAGGCGCGTCGCGTCGGGGCGCGGTCGATCTTCCTCGAGACGATCGACCGCATCGAGAAGCCGTCGCTGACGGGCCGGCTCGTGTACCCCTTCGTCGACGAGTACCTGACCCAGTGGGACCAGCTGAGCGAGAAGCTCCCGCGGGCCCAGACCGTGGGGCTCGTGCTGTGACCGACGACCTCACCCTCGTGGCGAGCGTCGGGACGTACCACCACCCGTTCGACCGGTTCGTCGACTGGCTGGAGCCGTGGACGGGCGAGCGCGGCGCCCAGGTCGTGTTCCAGCACGGGTCCACGCGCCCGATCGAGGGCGCGACCAACCTGACGATGATGGCGCCGGACGAGCTGCTCGAGCACTACCGGCGCGCCGACGTCGTGGTGCTGCAGGGTGGCGCCGGCGGCGTGATGGACGCCCGTCGCGCCGGGCGCATCCCGATCGTCGTGCCCCGCGTGCCCGTGGGCCACGAGGTGGTCGACGACCACCAGGTGGTGCTGGCGCGCCGCCTGGCCGAGATGGGCCTGGTCCACGTCGCCGAGACGCGTGAGCAGCTGCACGCCCTGCTCGACGGCGCGGCCGACGGGACCGTCGCGACCCGCAGCGGCCAGATCGAGCCGACGCCCGGCGTCGTCGAGGCCGTCCGTCTGCTCGGAGAGCTGCCCGAGGCCCGACGGGACGACGAGGGTCGCACCCGGTTGGGCCTGCCGCGCAGCAACCGGCTGCCGGCCGGCGAGGAGTTCCTCGCCGCACGCGAGCAGCGGGGCCGGCGCGGCCCGTTCCGCATCTTCGCTGACGCGGTCCGCCAGGGTCTGCTGGGCTACCTGCTCACCTTCGCGGTCACGCTGATGCTGAGCAGCCGGCTCGCCGTGGGGCCCGTGTCGGGCCGGGTCGTGGTCGTCAGCGTGCTCGTGTGGCTCGTCTACAGCTGGCTCGCCCAGGCCGCCTACGAGCGCGCCACGTCGCTCAAGCCCGCGGTGCGCTTCCTGTCGTTCGTCGGCACCATGCTCGTGGTCGCGCTCCTGCTCGGTGCGAACAACACCGTGGGACTGCGCAGCGCCCTGCTCGTCGCGCTGCTCGCCGTGGCCACCTTCGTCGGCTACGGCGCGGTGCACCGGGTCGCCCGACGACGCACCCCCACCGTGCTCGTGGGCGAGGAGCGCACGGTCCGCCGCCTCACCCAGCGCTGGCACGACCGCAGCGACGTCGCCGTGGTCTCGTCCTGCGTGTGGCGCGGTGAGGCCGAGTCGGTCCCGCTCGGCTCGCCCGGCTCGCTCTCGCGCATCGTCCCCGACGTGCTGGCAGCGGTGGCCCGGTCCCGTGCGCGGTCGGTGGTCATCGCCTCCGACCACGCCCTCACGACCCCGTCGCTGCGCCACCTCGCGTGGGCGCTGCAGCGTGCCGACGTCGAGTGCCTCGTGCTGGCCGACATGGAGGACCACGTCGAGTACATGCGCCCGCAGATCGTGGCCGACCAGCTCGCCCTCACGATGCGCCCGCCCAACGAGCACCTCGTCTCGGTCGCGGCGAAGACGGTCTTCGACCGCGTCCTGGCGCTGGTCGGGCTCCTCGTCCTGTCACCCGTGCTGCTCGCGATCGCCGTCGCCGTGAAGGCGTCGTCGCCCGGACCGGTCATCTTCCGCCAGGAGCGCACCGGCCGCGACGGCAAGCCCTTCACCATGCTCAAGTTCCGCACGATGGTCGTCGACGCCGAGGAGAGGCTGGCCGACCTCGTCCTGCGCAACGAGGGGGCCGGACCGCTGTTCAAGCTCGATGACGACCCCCGGATCACCGGGGTGGGCCGGCTGCTGCGTCGCACGTCGCTCGACGAGCTTCCCCAGCTGGTGAACGTGCTGCTAGGACACATGTCCCTCGTGGGACCGCGCCCGGCCCTGCCGCGCGAGACGGCTCAGTACAGCCAGTGGGTCTGGCGACGCCTGCACGTCCGCCCAGGGCTCACCGGACTCTGGCAGGTCAGCGGCCGTTCGCAGCTCAGCTGGGAGGAGTCGATCCGGCTCGACCTGCAGTACGTGAACACCTGGAGCCTGCGGCTCGACGCCAAGATCCTGCTTCGCACCGTCCGCGCCGTGGTGGCACGTGACGGCGCTCTCTGAACGCGCACTGGACTGTCACTCGCTGTTACTGTGACGCGACCCCGCACCCGCACCCGCACCACGAGGAGTAGCCGGACCGCATGAGTGACATCGCCTACAAGCTGAAGGTCCTGCGTCAGATCGGTCTGCTGAAGCCCCAGCTGCCGCACCGGCTCCTCAAGGCGGGCGTCAAGCTCGCCACCTGGGGCCCGGGCTTCCCGGCGGCCGTCGCGGCCGCCGCGGCGAGGTACCCGAACCAGACCGCGATCATCGACGACGCCGGCGAGATCACCTGGTCCGAGCTCAGCGACGAGATCAACCGCACCACCGCCGCGCTCAAGGAGCGGGGCGTCCAGGTGGGCGACGCGGTCGCCCTGATGGGGCGCAACCACCGCTGGATGGTCATCTCGATGGTCTCGATCATGCAGATCGGCGCCAAGGTCCTGCTGCTGAACACCATGGCCAGCGCCTCGCAGCTGGGCGAGCTCACCCGGCGCGAGGACACCAAGTTCGCGATCGTCGACCAGGAGTTCCTCGAGGTCACCTCCGAGATCGACCGCGACATGGTGGTCGTGGCGTGGTCCGACGACGACAGCCACGGTCTGCCGACGCTGTCGCAGATCGCCCAGGGCCACCCCGGCAAGGCCCACAAGAAGCCGGAGAAGCCCGGCGGCATCGTCATCTTCACGTCCGGCACCACCGGGCTGCCCAAGGGCGCCAACCGCAAGGAGCCGGAGAACCTCGACCCGCTCCTCACCTTCTTCGGCTCGATCCCCTACGGCGGCAACACCACCGTCGTGCTGGCCGCGCCGCTGTTCCACTCCTGGGGCCTGCTCAACTTCGGCTTCGGCCTGTCGACGGTGCCCACGTACGTGCTGCGTCGCAAGTTCGATCCCGAGCAGGTGCTGCGGGACATCGCCGAGCACCGCGCGGAGGTGCTCGTCGTGGTGCCGCTCATGATCCAGCGCCTGGTGAACCTGGACCGGGAGAAGGCCGACCGGCACGACGTGTCGAGCCTGCGCATCACCGCGTCGAGCGGCTCGGCCCTCGCCGGCGAGCTCGCGACCGACTTCATGGACCGCTTCACCGACTCGGTCTACAACTTCTACGGAGCCACCGAGACCGGCTGGGTCTCCGTCGCCTCGCCGGAGGACCTGCGTGCCGCGCCGGGCACGGCGGGGCGCATCCCGTGGCGCACCGTCGTCAAGGTGCTCGACACCGACGGCAACGAGCTGCCGGCGGGCGAGACCGGCGTGATCTACGTGGGCAACGAGATGCAGTTCGGCGGCTACACCGACGGCAACACCAAGGACTTCCGCGACGGGCTCATGCACACCGGTGACCTCGGCTACTTCGACGAGGACGGGCGCCTGTTCGTGGCCGGTCGCGACGACGACATGGTCATCTCCGGCGGCGAGAACGTGTTCCCGCGCGAGCTCGAGGACGCCCTCATCGGCCACCCTGCGATCACCGACGTGGTCGTCGTCGGCATCCCCGACGACGACTGGGGCCACTGCCTGGCCGCCTACGTGGTGGTCAAGGACGGTGAGTCGCTCGACGAGGACGAGGTCGTGGCGTACGCGAAGGAGCGGGTGGCGCGGTTCGCCGTGCCGCGCCGCCTCCAGTTCCTCGACGAGCTGCCGCGCAACCCCACCGGCAAGGTGATGAAGCGCGAGCTACCCGAGTTTGACTGAACTCGAGGGCGCTCCGCGCCCGAGCGGTTCAGTCAGGTCGAGTGGTGCGCGCCGAAGGCGCCTGTCTGTATCGAGACCTAGCGGGCATGCAGACCCAGCCGATGTGAGAACCCGGCGCTGAGTCGCCCGGAGTGGTCTCGATACACATCGACGTGCTCGCTGGCGCTCGCCGTCGCTGCTACTCGACCAGCGGGATGGGTCGACCCGTGTGGCACGCTTGCGCCGTGGATCTGACGTACGCACCGCAGCCGGACGGTCGTCCGGACCCGGGTGAGGTCGTCTGGACGTGGGTGCCGTACGAGGACGACCCGAGCCAGGGCAAGGACCGGCCGGTGCTGGTGGTCGGACGCGACGGAGAGCGCCTGGTGGGCCTCATGCTCACGTCGAAGGACCACGACCGCGACGCCGAGCAGGAGGCGCGGGCCGGACGGTTCTGGCACGACCTGGGCGCCGGTCCGTGGGACCCGAAGGGCCGGCCGAGCGAGGTGCGGCTGAACCGGCTGCTCGACCTCGACCCCGACGGCGTGCGGCGCGAAGGTGCCGTGCTCGACGAGCCGCGCTTCGGTGCCGTGGTGGCCGCCGCCTCCGAGCACCTCCCCGACCTCCGCCGAGGCCGCGCGTGAAGATCATCGACGCGATCGACCGGTTCCAGCGTCGGCACCCGGTCCTGGCGTTCCCGCTGGCGGTCATCTACAAGTACTTCGACGACCAGGGCCCGTACCTGGCCGCGATCATCAGCTACTACGCCTTCATCGCGGTCTTCCCGCTGCTGCTCATCTCCTCCTCCATCCTCGGCTTCGTGCTGCAGGGGGACCCCGAGCTGCGCGACCGGCTGCTCGACACGGCGCTGAGCCAGTTCCCGATCGTGGGCGACCAGCTCGCCAGCGAGCAGGGGCTGCAGGGCAGCACGTCGGCCATCGTCGTCGGTTCGATCGTCGCGACCTACGGTGCGATGGGCCTGGGGCAGGCGGCGCAGAACGCGGCGAACATCGCCTGGTCGGTCCCGCGCAACAGCCGCGCCAACCCGTTCCTGATGCGGCTGCGCAGCCTGATCTTCCTGGCCATCGCCGGCCTGGGCATCCTCGCGCTCGCGATCGCGACGTCGGTGCTCGCGAACCCCGACGCGTTCGGCGGCACGGTCGGGCCGGCGACCGGTCCGTTGGTCCGTGGCGTCGGCTTCGTCCTGACGGCGGCCATCTTCGTGGGACTGTTCCGGCTGGTGAGCGCCGGTCGTGCCACCACCCGGTCGGTGCTGCCGGGGGCGCTCCTCGCCACCGTGGGCTGGCAGCTGCTGCAGCTGGCGGGCAACACGTACGTCACGAACGTGATCAACCGGGCCAGCCGGACCGTCGACCCGACCTTCGCGCTGGTGCTCGGCCTGGTGGCCTTCATCTTCGTCGCCGCCGTGATGACCGTGCTCGGTCTGGAGCTCAACGTCGTCCTGCGGCGACACCTCTACCCGCGTGCGCTGCTGACCCCGTTCACCGACAACGTCGACCTCACCGATGCCGACAAGCGGGCGTACACCGCCTACGCGAAGGCCCAGCGGCACAAGGGGTTCGAGGTCATCGAGGCCCGGTTCGAGAAGCCCGACGACGAGGACGATGGTGCCGGTGACGGGGCAGGTGACGAGGCAGGTGACGGTGCGGTGCCACCGTCGTCGCCCCCCGAGCCGGCGTCGGCTCGCCCCGGCACCGCCTAGGCTGGACGCAGAGAGCTCCACCCCCCTGACAGAAGGACACGCGCATGCCCACGGGCAAGGTCAAGTGGTACGACACCGAGAAGGGCTTCGGCTTCATCAGCAGCGACGAGGGCGGCGACGTCTACGTCCACTCCGACGCGCTGCCCTCCGACGTCCCGGCGCTGAAGTCCGGCACGCGCGTCGAGTTCGGCGTGGCGCAGGGGCGTCGCGGTGACCAGGCGCTGCAGGTCCGGGTGCTCGAGGGCACGGCTCCGGTCTCGCGCACGCAGGCGCGGGCTCGGCGCAAGAAGCCCGAGGAGATGGTGACGATCGTCGAGGACCTCATCCGTCTGCTCGACGACCTCGGCGAGGGCTACCGCCACGGCCGCCACCCCGACTCGCGTTCCGCGAAGCCGGTGGCGCAGCTGCTGCGTGCGCTGGCCACCGAGCTCGACGCCTGAGGAGGTCTCGCGCCCCACGCCGTCCACGTCGGCCCATCCCACCCCGCGAGGGGTCCGGGGTGGGCCGTCGTCGTTCCCGGCCGATGGGTCGAGCCGAACCGGCCGGCCGATCCGTTGGTAGCGGGGGAGCAGGGCGTACACTGTTAGTTGAAGCATCTACTACCTGGAGCGACCATGACCACCAGCACCTCCTCGACGTCGGGCCCGGGCGTCGCCTACTCCGTGGCCGACCTCGAGTCGCGCCTGCGCCCCAGCGAGCGGATGCCGGTGCTCTTCGTGGGTCACGGCAACCCCATGCACGCGATCCGCGAGAGCGACTACACGCGCACGTGGGAGCACGAGGGTCGCCGGCTGCCGCAGGCCCAGGCGATCGTCGTGATCAGCGCACACTGGCTGACGCCGGGTCGCACCCACATCACCGACGCGCCGCGCAACCGGGTCATCTACGACTTCGGTGGCTTCCCCGACGAGCTCTACCGGGTGCGCTACGACTCCGTGGGCGACCACGCGGTCGCGCAGGTGCTGGCCCACCAGCTGGTCGAGTACGAGGCCGCCCTCGACGCGCAGTGGGGCCTGGACCACGGGACCTGGTCGATCCTGAAGTACCTCGCGCCCGAGCCGCAGGTGCCGGTGCTGCAGATCAGCATCGACGACACGCTGCCGCTGCCCCGGCTCCACGACCTCTACGCCCGACTGCGCCGGCTCCGGCACCAGGGGGTGCTGTTCATCGGCAGCGGCAACATCGTGCACGCCCTCGGCCGGGCCCGGTGGGAGCCCGGGGCGGAGGCGTGGGACTGGGCCGAGCAGTTCGACGCCGACACGGCCGAGGCGCTGGTCGAACGTCGGGTCGACGCCCTGCTCGACCCGTACGGGACGTGGCGCGAGGCGCGTCTGGCCGTCCCGACGGACGACCACTACCGCCCGATGGTCGCCTCGCTCAGCCTGCTCGAGGCCGACGAGGAGATCCGGTTCTTCAACACCTCGGTCGACATGGGCTCGATCGGCATGCGCAGCTTCGTGACCGCCTGAGCGGTCCGGCGTGCGACCTCCTCAGGGCTGCGGTGGCACGGCCGGGCCGGCCGGCTCGCGGGACTGCACCGCCCGGGTCAGGACGAAGACGCCCCAGGCCACGACGATGCCGGCCGTGACGAACATGGCCAGCGCCACGTCGGTGTCGAGGGTGAACAGCCCGATCCCGATGAGCCCGCCGATCACCCACGACAGCTGGAGCAGGGTCTCGGACCGGGCGAACATGCTCGTGCGGACCTCCTCGCGGATGTCGCGCTGGATCAGGGCGTCGAGGCTCAGCTTGCCCAGGGACTGGCAGAGCCCGACCGTCAGGCCGAGCAGCGCCGCGACCGGCCAGCGGAAGAACGCCGCGGCGACCACGAGCACCGTGATGTCGACGAGCAGCACGGCGAGCACGACGCGGTGCGGGCTGCGTGAACGGGTCCAGGACCCGATGACCACGCCGAGCGTGTTGCCCGCGCCGGCGGCCCCGATGACGAGGCCCATCAGCACGGTGGCGTTGCCGGTCCAGCCGAGCGACGCCGGCGGCTCGCGCAGGGTGAACGCCATGAAGATGGTCAGGAAGCCGGTGATGAGTCGCAGCCCCGCGTTGCTGCGCAGCGCGTCGACCACGTGCCGGGAGACGGCGATCCCGCCTCGCGGCGTGCGGCCGCTGAGGTCGGCGAGGTCGACCTGCTCCTCGCCCTCGCTGGAGTCGACCCGGGCCGGCAGCAGGATGGCCAGGATCGTGCCGATCACGAAGAGGACGAACGCGTAGCGCAACGACCACTCGGCCCCGATGGTCGCGGCACCGATCGCGATGGGGGCCGACAGCGCCGCGGCGGCGGTGCCCGTCAGCGAGATCCTCGAGTTCGCCTTCACCAGGGTGAACTCCTCGGGCAGGAGCCGCGGCACGGCCGACGCCCGGGTGACGCCGTAGGCCTTCGAGGCCACCAGGCAGCCGAGCGCCGCGAGGTAGAACGCCGCGGACTCGTCGGCGACGGCACCGGCGAGGACCCAGCAGCAGAACGCGCGGATGGCGAGGGTGCTGCCGATGGCCCACCGGCGGCCGCGGCGGAAGCGGTCCAGGAACGGGCCGATGAGGGGCGCCACGAACGCGAACGGCAGCATCGTGAGCACCAGGAACAGCGCCACCTGGCCGCTCGCCTGCTCGGTGGGGACGGTGAAGAAGAGGGTCCCGGCCAGGGAGACGGCGATGGCCGCGTCGCCGGCGGTGTTGAACGCGTGCAGCTCGAGCAGCCGTGACAGTCCCGATTCGCCCGCGCCACCGGCGTGCGTGAAGCGGCGCGCCCCGGAGTAGGCGCCCACGCCACCACGGGCGACGGTGCGCCCGGTGCGGCGCAGCCCCTGGGAGAGGCGGGCCGCGCGCGGCAGCCGTCCGGGCGGGTCGGGCTGGCCGGTGGGCCCAGAGTCGGGGCCGGCGTCGGGACCTGGGTCGGGGCCGGCGTCGAGGTCGTCGAGGGTGTCGGGTCCCGTGGGTCCGTGCGGGTGCGCGCCCGGCCAGTCGGGACCGGGAGCGCGGTCTCCACCGTCGCTCGTCTGGGCCATGGAGTCATCCTGCCCCACGCGGCGGGGCTCGACCGCCCGAGGCTCGCCGTCGAGCCGGGCCCGTCCCGGGTGGGTGCCCGCAGGTGGGGTCGATGAGGGACAATCGGGGACATGACGACCGACGCCGTTCTGGCCGCCGCCCACGACGTGGCTCGCACCGCGCTGCTCGAGGCCACCGACGAGTCCACGGTGGGGGAGCACCTGCGGGTCGTCGACGACGGCGAGCGGCTCGCGACCCACCTGTTCGCCTGCACCGGACCGGGATACCGCGGCTGGACGTGGGCCGTGAGCCTCTCGGCCGCGATCGACGACGGTGCGGTCAGCGTGAACGACGTGGTGCTGCTGCCCGGTGACGACGCCGTGGTGGCGCCGGCCTGGACGCCCTACCGCGACCGCATCCAGCCCGGCGACCTGAGCCCCGGCGACCTGCTGCCCCCCGAGGAGGACGACGCGCGGCTCGTGCCGTCGTGGTCCGCCGGCGACCACCTCGAGACCGTCGACCGCGCGTTCGCGCGCGAGGTCGGCCTGGGACGCCCCTGGGTCCTGTCGCTCGAGGGCCGCGACCTCGCGGCGCAGCGCTGGCACGACGGCGACCAGGGCCCCGACACGCCACTCGCCCAGCAGGCGCCCGGCACGTGCCACTCGTGCGGCTTCCTGGTGAGCCTGGCCGGACCGCTGGCGGACCGCTTCGGCGTGTGCGCCAACGGATCGGCGAACGACGACGGCCGCGTGGTGTCCTTCGAGCACGGCTGCGGGGCGCACTCCGGTGCCAGGCTCAGCCGTTCGGCCGGCCCGCAGAAGCTGCCGCCGCCGGTGTGGGACACCATCGCCGTCGACGGCCTCGAGACGAGCTGACCCGCTCCGTCCTGCACGGGCGCGCGGGCCCGGTGCGCTACTCCGAGCGTCGACGGCCCGGCTGGTGGCGCAGGGCGTTGCGGCGCAGCCGGCAGTACTCGATGCCGATGAGCCCGAGGCCGAACCCGGCGAGGGCGGTCCACAGCCACCACGTGCGGCCGTCGTCCTGCAGGGTGCCGAGGAACGGGACGAGCGCGACCGCGACGACGCCCCAGAGGATGGTGCCGACGGTCATGGTGCGGACGCCGTCGAGGTCCATGGGCTCGACCTGGGCGACCTTGTGGGTGGTGCGGCCGATCTCGAGCTCGGTGACCTCGGGGCGGCCGAGCTCGTGACGGCGGGCCGAGCGCTCCAGCCGGGCACGCTCACGGTGACCGAGCTTGCGCTCGATCGTCTCGGGTCCGTCGCTGTCGCGGACCGCCCACTCCGACTCGTCGCTCACAGGGCCCAGGGTACCCGGCTCGTCGCGCGGGCTCGTCGACCGTGGCGCCCCTGGGCCCGGGACGACCCTCGACGGGCTCGAGGCGCGTGACGCTGGGAGGATGGTGCCGATGAACCCCCGTCGCCGCCGGCTCCTGTTCCCGGCCCTCCTGGTCGTCCTGATCCTGGTGGCCGCCGTCGTGTCGTTCACCCGCGACGCCGACGCGGCCGTGGGGGCCGACGACGAGGACAGCCCGGTCGACTCGCGGGTGGTCAGCACCGTCACCGACTCCCGCATCGCCGAGTCGAGCGGCCTGGCGGTCAGCACGGTGCACGACGACCTCGCCTACACGATCAACGACTCCGGCAACGCCGACGTCGTCTTCGCGGTGCGTGTCTCGACCGGCGAGGTCGTGGGCACCACCACGGTCACCGGCACGGCGTGGCAGGACACCGAGGCGCTCATGCTCCACGACGGCCGGCTGTGGGTGGCCGACGTCGGCGACAACCTCGCGCAGCGCAAGGACGCCGCCCTCTACGCGATCGACGAGCCCGGTCCGGACGACGGCTCGGCCCGCTCCACGCGGTACCCGGTCGGCTACTCCGACGGTCCGGCCGACGTGGAGTCTCTCGCCGTCGACGCCGACGGTCGCTTCCTCCTGGTCACCAAGGAGCTCCTGGCCGGTCGCATCCTGCGCCTGCCGGCCGACCTGTCGACCGACGAGACCAACGTCCCCGAGCCCGTGGGGGAGCCCACCCTGCTCATGGCCACCGACGCCTCCACCAGTCCCGACGGACGCTTCGTGGTGGTGCGGAACTACATCGCGGCGGCCGTCCTCGACGCGCGCGACCTGAGCCTGGTGCGCAGCGAGGCGCTGCCCGAGCAGCCGCAGGGCGAGACGGTGGCGTTCGAGCCGTCGGGCGGCTCCTACCTGATCGGCAGCGAGGGATCGCCCTGGGAGCTGGTGCGGGTCGGGTTCTCGGCCGGCGAGGCGGGCCAGGCCGCACCCAGCGCCACCCCCACGCCGTCGGCCTCCCCGTCGGCCACCGCCGCGGACCAGCCCGGTGAGATCGGCCGGCCGTGGTTCGTCGTGGTCTCCGGTGCGCTCGCGGTGCTGCTCCTGGCGCTCGTCGGCGTCTGGATCACCCGCAAGGACGACGACTGACCCGGCTGCCGACGCCACAGCCCGGCGCCGACTCGTCCTGAAACCCGATCGACCCAGGCACGACATCGACGAGCGTCGGGCGTCTGGCATGCTGCGGTGCCATGACGACCGTTCTCGAGCGCCACTTCAAGATCACCGACCGCGGTTCCAGCGTGGCGAGGGAGGTCCGCGGCGGCGTGGTGACCTTCCTGACGATGGCCTACATCATCGTCCTGAACCCGATCATCCTCGCCGGCGTCCCCGACGCCGACGGCTCGTTCCTCGGCGGCGGCTCCGAGCCGGGATCCGGCTTCACGACGATCGCCGCCTGCACCGCGCTGGCGGCAGGCGTGCTCAGCATCCTGATGGGCGCCGTGGCGAACTTCCCGCTCGCGATCGCGACGGGCCTCGGCCTCAACGCCTTCGTGGCGTACTCGGTGGCCTCGCAGATGACGTGGGCCGACGCGATGGGGCTCGTGGTGCTGGAGGGCCTCATCATCCTGGTGCTCGTGCTCACGGGCTTCCGGAAGGCCGTGTTCGACGCGGTGCCGGCCCAGCTGAAGACCGCGATCGCGGTCGGCATCGGTCTGTTCATCACGCTCATCGGCCTGGTCGACGCGGGCTTCGTCCGCACGACGGGCAACGCGGCCCCGCCCATCGGCCTCGGCATCGGTGGTGAGCTGTCCGGCTGGCCCGTGCTGGTCTTCTGCATCGGACTGCTGCTCATGATCGCCCTGCACGCGCGCGGCGTCCCCGGGGCCATCCTCATCGGCATCGCCACCACGACCGTGCTCGCCGGCGTCGTGCAGGCCATCACCGACACCCCCGGCAGCAACGGCGACCCGACGTCGAAGGGCTGGAACCTCAACGTCCCGTCGTGGCCCGACTCGTTCTTCGCCACGCCCGACTTCGGCCTGCTCGGCCAGTTCTCGATGTTCGGCTCCTTCGAGCGCGTCGGCGTCGTGGCGGCCTCGCTGCTGGTCTTCACGCTCCTGCTGGCCGACTTCTTCGACACGATGGGCACGATGACGGCCATCGGCGCCGAGGCGGGCCTGAACGATGAGAACGGCTCGCCCGAGGGCGCGCAGCGCATCCTCGTCGTCGACTCCATCGCCGCCGCAGCCGGTGGCGCCGCGGGCGTCTCGTCGAACACCTCCTACATCGAGTCGGCGTCCGGCGTCGGCGACGGCGCGCGCACCGGTCTCGCGAGCATCGTGACCGGCCTGCTGTTCCTGCTGGCCACGTTCTTCGCCCCGCTCGTGCAGCACATCCCCAACGAGGCGGCGGTCCCGGCACTGGTGCTCGTGGGCTTCCTGATGATGACCCAGGTGACGGGCATCGTCTGGGACGACCCGGACATCGCGATCCCGGCGTTCCTGACGATCGTGCTCATGCCGTTCACGTACTCCATCACGGCCGGCATCGGCGCGGGGTTCATCGCCTACGTGCTGCTCAAGGTCACCCGAGGCAAGATCGCCGAGGTCCACGCGCTCATGTGGGTCGTGTCGGTGCTGTTCGTCGTCTACTTCGCCATCGACCCCATCACGCGCTGGCTGACCTGAGCCGGTGACCTAGGGTCGGACGCATGCAGATCGACCTGGGTGACGACCGACGTCCGCGCGTGGCCGAGTCCGCCTTCGTGGCCCCCAACGCCACCCTGGCCGGGTCCGTCGTGCTCGAGGACGGCGCCAGCGTCTGGTACGGCGCGGTGCTGCGGGCCGACAACGAGCCGATCACGATCGGTCCGCGCTCCAACGTGCAGGACGGGTGCGCCTTCCACGTCGACAAGGGTCAGCCGGTCGTGCTGGGCGAAGGGGTCTCGGTCGGCCACAACGCCGTCGTGCACGGTGCCGTCGTCGAGGACCACTGCCTCATCGGCATGGGGGCCGTGGTGATGAACGGTGCCGTGATCGGCAGCGAGTCGCTCGTCGCGGCCGGAGCGCTCGTGACGGCCGGCATGCAGGTGCCGCCGCGCTCACTCGTGGCCGGGGTGCCGGCCAAGGTGCGGCGCGAGCTGAGCGACGACGAGGTGGAGGGCCTGCACCGCAACGCCCGCATCTACGAGGAGCACCGCGAGCTTCACCGCTCCGCCACGGTCGTCGACTGACCACCGCGGCGGGCTGCCTCAGAGCCGCTCGACGACCCAGTCGATGCAGGCGGTCAGGGCACTGACGTCGTCGGGCTCGACGCTCGGGAACATGCCGATGCGCAGCTGGTTGCGGCCCAGGCCGCGGTAGCTGTCGACGTCGACGATGCCGTTCTCCCGCAGGATCTCGGTCAGGGTCTGCTGCGGGACCGATGCGTCGAGGTCGATCGTGCCCACCACGAACGACCGCTCCGCCGAGGCGGTGACGAACGGCGACGCGAAGGACGAGGCCTCGGCCCAGGAGTACAGCCGGGCGCTGGAGTCGCGGGTGCGGCCGGCAGCGAAGTCCATGCCGCCCTGCTCGTTCAGCCACCGCACCTGCTCGTCGAGCAGCACCAGGGTGGCCACCGCGGGCGTGTTGTAGGTCTGGTCCTTGCGGGAGTTCTCGATGGCGGTCGGCAGGTCCAGGAACGACGGCACGTACCGGCCCGACGCCGCGATGCGCTGCGCCCGCTCGACCGCCGCCGGGGACATGACGGCCAGCCACAGGCCACCGTCGGAGGCGAACGACTTCTGCGGCGCGAAGTAGTAGACGTCGGTCTGCGACACGTCGACGGACAGGCCACCGGCGGCCGACGTCGCGTCGACCAGCACGAGGGCGTCGGGGTCGGCGTCGGGGACCCGCTCCACGGGCACCATCACGCCCGTGGAGGTCTCGTTGTGGGCCCAGGCGTACACGTCGATGCCGGCCGTCGCGCGGGGGAGCGGGTGCGTGGACGGCGCCGACTCGAGCACCTCTGGGTCCTGCAGGAACGGCGCCCGTGCGGCTGCGGTCGCGAACTTGCGGGAGAACTCGCCGTGCACCAGGTGCTGGCTGCGTCGCTCGACCAGCCCGTGGACGGCGGCGTCGAAGAAGGCGTGCGTGCCCCCGAGACCGAGCACGACCTCGTAGCCGTCGGGCAGCTCGAGCAGGGTGGAGAGGCCCGAGCGGACCGATCCGACGAGGTTCTTGACCGGTGCGGCGCGGTGCGACGTGCCGAGCAGCGAGGAGCCGGTGGCGGCGAGCGCGGCCAGCGCCTCCGGGCGGACCTTGGACGGACCGGACCCGAAGCGACCGTCGCGGGGCAGGAGCTTCGCGGGGATCTTCACCCCACCAGTCTGGCAGCGTCCCCGTGAGCGCCGGACATTACGTCGAACCACCCCTGTCCCCGAGGGGCCGGACGTCCCAGGATGAGGACCTTCGGGGGACCGCTCGCCCGCGCCGTCGGGCCCCAGCACCCGAGGTCGGTCCATGAGGAACAACGTCCGCGCGACGGTCGTCGCCACCACGGCCAGCACGGCCACCGCAGTCGTCCTGTCGTGCCTGGGCGCCCCGGCCCACGCCGACGACGTGACCGTGACGCCGGTGCAGTCCGGCTTCTTCGCCGGCACCGACCCCGTCGGGGTCGACGTCGACGCCTCCGGCGGGCGCTGGATCGTCTCGAACAACGCGGTCCGGTACTTCCCGGTGGGGTCGACGACCGCGACCCGGACGATCGCCGGCGCCGCCACGGGGTTCGGCTACCCCAACGGTGTGGCGGTGGACGCCGACGGCGCGGTGCACGTCATCGACGGCTCCAACGACGCCATCCGCATCTTCGCGCCCGGCGCGAACGGCGACGTGGCGCCGGAACGGGTCATCACCGGCGCCTCGACGGGCATCGTCAGCCTGAGCGGCATCGACGTCGACGCCGCCGGCTACATCCACGTCGCCGACGCCGGAGCGTCCGCCGTGTCGACCTTCGCCCCGTCGGCGTCGGGCAACGCGCGGCCGCTGCACCGCATCGTCGGACCCCGGACCCAGCTCTCGGGCGTCAGCGGCGTCGTCCGCCGGGGGAGCCTGCTCTGGGTGGTGTCGTCCGAGGCGGACGCGGCGGTGGCCTTCACCTACGGCTCGAGCGGTGACGCCGGACCCGTCTCGGTGCTCGGCGGGAGCCGCAGCCGGCTCAACAACCCCTCCGCCCTCGCGTTCGACGGGGGAGGCAACCTCTACGTGACCAACAACGACGCCGCACGACACGTCGTCGTCTTCGCCCCGAGCAGCGACGGGAACGCGACCCCCGCTCGGGTGGTGCGGGTGGCGTCGCGGCCGAACGGGCCGAACGGCGTCGCGGTCGACGCCCGCCGCCGGGTCACGCTCATCAACATCTCCAACAGCACCACCGACGTGCTGCCGGCGGTCATGACGACGGCACCGTCCGCGCCTCGGTCGCTCAGGGTCTCCGGCACCTCGAGGTCGAGGACGCGCACCGTCTCCTGGTCCACCCCGGCGGCCGACGGCTTCACGGCGGTCACGGGCTACGACGTCCGGGTCATGGCGGGCTCGAAGGTGGTGCGGAGCGCCACGCGGTCGGCGACGCAGCGCTCGTACGCCGTGTCGCGCAGCGCGCTGGGCAAGGGCAAGCGCGTGGCCATGGTGCGGGCCCGCAACGCCAAGGGCGCAGGGGCGTGGGCGAAGGTCACCTTCTCCGTGTCGTGATCGCACCGGGCACGACTTCGCTCCCGCCCCCGTCGGCTTCGTCACACCGGGTGGCCGGGCTCACAGGCCCGCCCTACGATGCCCCCTATGGCATCTGACCCCGGCTCCGGCGTGGGCCCGGAGGCGACGGTCGCCGTCCCGCTGGCCGAAGGCGTCGAGCCCGACGTCCACGCCTGGGAGAAGGCCACCGCCGCCGTCCTGCGCAAGACCAAGAAGCTCGCCGACGACGCCCCGGACGCCGACGTGTGGGCGCTGCTCACCCGCTCGACGCTCGACGGCATCGGCGTCGCCCCGCTCGGCACGCCGGCCCTGTCGGCCGACGTGACGCCGACCGGGCTGCCGGGCCAGGCCCCGTTCACCCGGGGCTCTGCCGCCACGCGTGAGCTCGACGGCTGGGACGTGCGGGCCTGGTTCGCCGACCCCGACGCCGACCTGACCGCGCAGCACGTGCTCACCGACGTCGAGAACGGCGTCAACTCGCTCTGGATCGCCGTGGGTGACGGTGCCGTGCCGACCGACGCGCTGGCCCGCGTCCTCGAGCCCGTCTTCGTCGACCTCGCCCCCGTGGTGGTCGAGGACCCGACCGACCCGCTGGGTGCGGCGCAGGCCCTCGACGCCGTCATCGACGACAAGGCCGTCGACCCGGCACCCGGCACGAGCTACGGCGCCGACCCCCTCGGGTCCCTGGCCCGCACCACCCTCGGCATCGGGGTCGAGGGTGCGGTCACCGACCCGTCCGTCGCCGTCGAGGTCGCCCGGCTCGCGCAGCGCCGCGGGGCCCGCGGCATCGTCGTCGACGCCACCGCCGTGCACGACGCGGGCGCGTCCGACGTGCAGGAGCTCGCCTACGCGCTGCTCGCCGGGGCCGCCTACCTGCGGCTGCTCACCGAGGCCGGTCTCGACGTCGACACCGCCGCCGACCAGCTCGACGTGCGCCTCGCCGCCACCGACGAGCAGTTCCCGACCATCGCCAAGCTGCGCGCCGCCCGGCGGGTGTGGGCCCGCCTGCTCGAGCTGAGCGGCGTGGCCGAGAGCGGCCGCGGCCAGCGCCAGCACGTCGTGACGTCGCGGCCCATGATGGCGGCTTACGACCCCTACGTGAACATGCTCCGCACCTGCGTGGCCACCTTCGCGGCCGGCGTCGGTGGGGCCTCGAGCGTCACGGTGCTCCCGTTCGACGAGCCGCTCGGCCTGCCCGAGGTGTTCAGCCGGCGCATCGCCCGCAACACCTCGAGCCTGCTCATCAGCGAGTCGCACGTGGCCCGCGTCGTCGACCCCGCCGGTGGTGCGCACGCCGTCGAGAAGCTCACCGACGACGTCGCACGCGCGGCCTGGGACCTGTTCGGCGAGCTCGACGCCGTGGTCGCCGACTCCGCCGACCGGGAGACGGGCTTCGCCGCCGCCCTCGACGCACTCCGGACCCGGGTGGAGGCGACCGTCTCCGACCGCGCCCTGCAGGTGGCGCGACGGCAGCGTCCCATCACGGGCGTCTCGGAGTTCCCGAACCTGCACGAGGAGCAGCCCGAGCGCCGTCCGTACGGCCGCACCCAGCCGGTGCACCGCTACGCGCACGAGTTCGAGGCCATGCGCGACGACCGCGCCACTGCGCCGGTGTTCCTCGCGACGATGGGCCGGGTGGCCCAGCACACCGCGCGCGCCACGTTCGCGGCCAACCTGTTCGCCGCCGGTGGCATCGAGACCGTCACGGCCGGCGCCACCGACGGGGTGGACGGCGTCGTGGAGGCGTACCGCCAGGCCGACGCCCCCGCCGTCGTGTGCCTGACCGGGCCCGACCCGCTCTACGCCGAGTGGGGTGCCGAGCTGGTCGCCGCCCTGCGCGAGGCCGGTGCCCGCCACGTGGTCGTGGCCGGCAAGCCTGACGCCGTCTCCGCCGACGTCGACGACTCCTGCGCGGCCGGGCTCGACGCCCTGGCCTTCCTGCGCCGCACCCGAGAGGAGCTTTCCTCGTGACGATCCCCGCCTCGTTCGCCGGACAGCCGCTGGACCCCGAGCAGCCACCCACCCCCGACGCAGGCGCGTACGCCTCTGCCGTCGAGAGCGCCGAGCCGTGGGACGCACCCGAGGGCATCGCGGTCAAGAACCTCTACACCGCCGACGACCTCGCCGACGTCGACGCCCTCGACACCTACCCGGGCCTGGCGCCCTTCCTGCGTGGGCCGTACCCGGCCATGTACTCGACGCAGCCCTGGACCATCCGCCAGTACGCCGGGTTCTCGACGGCGCAGGAGTCCAACGCCTTCTACCGCCGCAACCTCGCGGCCGGCCAGAAGGGCCTGTCGGTCGCGTTCGACCTCGCCACCCACCGCGGGTACGACTCCGACCACCCGCGCGTGAAGGGCGACGTCGGCATGGCCGGTGTGGCCATCGACTCCATCTACGACGCGCGTGAGCTGTTCGACGGCATCCCGCTCGACGAGATGAGCGTGTCGATGACCATGAACGGCGCGGTGCTGCCGGTCCTCGCGCTCTACATCGTCGCGGCCGAGGAGCAGGGGGTGAAGCCGGAGCAGCTCTCGGGGACCATCCAGAACGACATCCTCAAGGAGTTCATGGTCCGCAACACCTACATCTACCCGCCGGCGCCGTCGATGCGGATCATCTCCGACATCTTCGCGTACACGGCGCAGCGGATGCCGCGGTTCAACTCCATCTCGATCTCCGGGTACCACATCCAGGAGGCCGGGGCCACGAACGACCTCGAGCTGGCGTACACGCTGGCCGACGGCGTGGAGTACATCCGCGCCGGTCTCGACGTCGGCCTCGACATCGACGCCTTCGCGCCGCGCCTGAGCTTCTTCTGGGCCATCGGCATGAACTTCTACATGGAGATCGCGAAGATGCGCGCGGCCCGTGCCCTGTGGGCGCGGCTCGTGAGCGACTTCGACCCGAAGAACCCCAAGAGCCTGAGCCTGCGCACCCACAGCCAGACGTCGGGCTGGAGCCTCACCGCCCAGGACGTGTTCAACAACGTGCAGCGCACCTGCATCGAGGCCATGGCGGCCACGCAGGGCCACACCCAGAGCCTGCACACCAACGCGCTCGACGAGGCCATCGCGCTGCCCACCGACTTCAGCGCGCGCATCGCCCGCAACACCCAGCTGCTGCTGCAGCAGGAGTCCGGCACCACCGGGATCATCGACCCGTGGGGCGGCTCCTACTACGTGGAGAAGCTGACCCACGACCTGGCCAACCGTGCCTGGGCGCACATCCAGGAGGTCGAGAAGGCCGGAGGCATGTCGAAGGCCATCGAGGCCGGCATCCCGAAGATGCGCATCGAGGAGGCCGCGGCGCGCACGCAGGCCCGCATCGACTCCGGCCAGCAGGCCGTCATCGGCGTGAACACCTACCGCCTCGCAGACGAGGACCCGCTCGACGTGCTCAAGGTCGACAACGCGTCGGTCTACTCCCAGCAGGTGGCCAAGCTGGAGCGGCTGCGTGCCGAGCGCGATCCCGCCGAGGTCGAGCGCACGCTTGCGGCACTCACCGCCAGCGCCGAGCGCGGGTCGTCCAGCGACGGCTCCCTCGACGGCAACCTGCTGGCCCTCGCGGTCGACGCCGCCCGCGCCAAGGCCACCGTCGGCGAGATCTCCGACGCGCTCGAGAAGGTCTACGGCCGGCACCAGGCCGTCATCCGTACGATCTCCGGTGTGTACAGGACCGAGGCGGGCCAGGGCGGCAACATCGGCAAGGTCGTCGACGCCACCGCCGCCTTCGAGAAGGCGGAGGGCCGACGTCCCCGCATCCTCGTGGCCAAGATGGGCCAGGACGGTCACGACCGCGGCCAGAAGGTCATCGTCACGGCGTTCGCCGACATGGGCTTCGACGTCGACGTGGGACCGCTGTTCTCCACGCCCGAGGAGGTCGCGCAGCAGGCGGTCGACGCCGACGTGCACATCGTCGGCGTGTCGAGCCTCGCGGCCGGCCACCTCGCGCTGCTGCCCGAGCTCAAGAAGGCGCTGGCCGACCTGGGCGGCGAGGACATCATGATCGTCATGGGCGGCGTCATCCCGCCCGACGACGTCCCGACGCTCAAGGAGATGGGGGCGGCCGAGGTGTTCCTGCCCGGCACCGTCATCGCCGACTCCGCGCTCAGCCTGCTCGACCGGCTGCGCACCGGCGACGGGTCCTGATGCCGGTGCGTGCGCCGAGCTCGTCGAGGTGCCGCGTGGCGGGTCAGGCGGCGTCGTCGCCGAAGACGCGGCGCGACAACGCCTGGACGTCGCGGTCGAGGTACTTGATCTCGGTGCGGACCGAGGCGAACTCGGCCTGCATCTCGGTGCGCAGGGACCCGATCTCGCCCCGCACGGATCGGAGCTCGGTGCCCATCTCGCTGCGCAGCGACCCGATCTCGGTGCGCATCTCGGTGCGCAGGGACCCGATCTCGGTGCGCATCTCGGTGCGCAGGGACCCGATCTCGGTTCGCAGGGTCCGGACGAACATGGTCGACATGAGCGTGAGCATGCCGAACAACGCCGTGCCGAAGACGCCGATCAGCGTCCACACCTGCGGCTCGTTCACCTCGATCACCCCTTCAGTGTCGTGCGTCCGAGCCGATCTTTCCAGGGGTCCGCGACCCGGTCGATCCCGTCTGCACGAAACCTGTGGACGGCTTGACAGCGGGCGGCGGTGCGCATGACCGACGTCGAGAAGCTCGCCGCGGACGTCCTCGACGGACGTCGCGCGGGGGTCTCGCGGGCCATCACGCTCGTCGAGTCCAGCCGCGCGGACCACCGGGCGGCGTCGCGGGAGCTGCTCGCCGCGCTCACCCCGCACGCCGGGGGAGCGGTGCGGGTCGGCATCTCCGGCGTGCCCGGCGTCGGCAAGAGCACGTTCATCGAGGCCCTCGGCACCCACCTCGTCGAGCAGGGCAAGCGCGTGGGCGTGCTGGCGGTCGACCCGTCGAGCGTGCGCACCGGCGGCTCGGTGCTGGGCGACAAGACGCGCATGGCCCAGCTGGCCGTCAGCCCCCAGGCCTACATCCGGCCCTCGCCGAGCGCCGGCACCCTCGGCGGCGTCGCACGGGCCACGTCGCAGGCCATGACCGTCCTCGAGGCCGCCGGCTACGACGTCGTGCTCGTCGAGACCGTGGGCGTCGGCCAGTCCGAGATCACCGTGGCCGGCATGGTCGACACCTTCCTGTTCCTCACCATCGCGCGCACCGGGGACCAGCTGCAGGGCATCAAGAAGGGGATCCTGGAGATCGCCGACGTGATCGCCGTCAACAAGGCCGACGGCGAGCGCGCCCAGGAGGCCGAGGTGACCGCCAAGGACCTCGCCGGGGCGCTGCGCCTCGTCTACGCCGGCACGCACGGCTGGGTGCCGCCCGTCGTCACGTGCTCGGCGCTGGAGCACCGCGGCATCGACACGGTGTGGAACCGGCTCGTGCGGCACCGCGAGTTCCTGGGCCAGAAGGGGCTGCGCGAGAAGCGCGCCCAGCAGCAGCTGGAGTTCACCTGGGCGCTCGTGCGCGACGAGCTGGACCAGCGCCTGCGCACCGACGAGGACGTCGCCCGGGTGCGCGACGAGGTGCGCGAGGCCGTGCTGTCGGGCGAGCTCGCCGCGGCCAGTGCCGCCGACCTCATCCTCGAGGCGTACGACCGCTGACCCGTGGTCGTCGGCGCTCGCTAAGGTGGCCGCCATGAGGTTGCGTCCGGTGATCCCCGTCACGTCCAAGGTCGTGCCCGCCGTCCTGGCCGGGTTCCTGCTCGCCGGGTGCGGCGGCTCCGTCAGTCCCGGTGCGGCGGCGGTCGTCGACGGCACCACCATCTCGATGGACGAGGCCGACCGCGCGGCCGTGGTCTTCTGCCAGGTCTCGCTGTTCTCCAGCGCCCAGGCCGGCGGGAGCACGGTCGACAACGCCGACGTCCGGCGTCAGGCGGTGGCCGAGCTGGTCAGCGGCGTGGTGGCCGACGAGCTCGCCGAGCGCGAGGACATCACGCTCTCGCCCAGCGACTACGAGTTCACCCGCGCCCAGCGCGACCAGGTGGCGCAGGCTCTGCCCGACGTCGACCTCGACGAGGCCGTCCGCGTGCTCGAGGCCGGCCAGCGCACCTACGCGATCGCCGAGCAGCTGGGCGTCGCCAAGACCGGCGAGCAGGTGACCGAGCAGAACGCCGACGACGTCCAGCAGGCCGGCCGGGCCGTGCTCGCCGACGCCGTGAAGGCTGCCGACGTGAGCATCGACCCGCGCTTCGGCCTCGGCGACGACGGTCAGCAGGTCGCGGCCACCGGCTCGCTCTCGGTCTCCTCCGACGTCCTCAACGAGGACGCCCCGCTCGTCGCGCCGGCCACGCAGCGCTGTTCGTGAGGGCGTCGTTCGTGGGCGCCCTGCCGGAGAGGGCCGGCGCGTGAGTCGGCCCGAGGGTGACCGGTCGGGCGAGCGCCTGCTCGACCTGGTCGACGTGATGGCCCGTCTGCGTGCCGAGTGCGCCTGGACGCAGGGCCAGACCCACGACTCCCTCGGCCGCTACCTGCTGGAGGAGACGTACGAGACCCTCGAGGCCCTCGACGCGGGTGATTCCGACCTGCTGCGCGAGGAGCTCGGCGACCTGCTGATGCAGGTGGTGTTCCACGCCGCCGTCGCCGCCGACACGGGGGAGGGGTGGGACGTGGACGACGTCGCCGCCGGCATCACTGACAAGCTCGTGCGCCGCAACCCGCACGTCTTCGCCGACGGCGACGCGCGCACCCCCGAGGAGATCGACGCCGCCTGGCAGGCGGTCAAGGCGCAGGAGAAGCCGCGTGAATCGCCGCTGGAGGGCATCGCTCGCGACCTGCCCGCCCTGGCCACGGCCCGCAAGGTGCTCGACCGCGTGCCCGACCTCGACACCTCCGGCGACGACGTCGGCTCGCGCCTGCTGCAGCTGGTCGCCGAGGCCCGCGCCCAGGGCGTCGACGCCGAGGAGGCCCTGCGCCGGGCCGTCCGCTCCCGCCTCGGCTGAGGACGCAGGATCCTGCGTTCGTGCGTGGTCGGCCGATCGATGCTGCGTTCGCCACCGGATCCCGTCACGAACGCAGCATCGTTCGACGTTCCGCTCGCGAAGGCAGAATCCTGCGTGGCCCCGCGCCTGGCGCGAGACGTGTTCGGGCCGCACTAGGCTGGGGGCAGACCGCAGCACCACCTGAACCCCTCACCAGCAGGAGCAGCATGGCCAGCATCGAAGCCGTCGGAGCGCGCGAGATCCTCGACTCGCGCGGCAACCCCACCGTCGAGGTCGAGGTCGCCCTCGACGACGGGACGATCGGTCGTGCGGCCGTGCCGTCCGGCGCGTCGACCGGCCAGTTCGAGGCCGTGGAGCTGCGCGACGGTGGCGACCGCTACCTCGGCAAGGGCGTCCGCAAGGCCGTCGAGGCCGTGAACGCCACGATCGCTGCCGAGATCGTGGGCTTCGACGCCGACGACCAGCGTGCGGTCGACGCCGCGATGATCGCGCTCGACGGCACCCCGAACAAGGCCGAGCTGGGCGCCAACGCCATCCTCGGCGTCTCGCTCGCCCTCGCGAAGGCCGCCGCCGACTCGGCCGGCCTGCCGCTGTTCCGCTACGTCGGCGGCCCCAACGCCCACGTGCTGCCCGTGCCGATGATGAACATCCTCAACGGTGGCGCCCACGCCGACTCCAACGTCGACGTGCAGGAGTTCATGATCGCGCCCATCGGCGCGCCCACCTTCGCCGAGGCGCTGCGCCAGGGCACCGAGGTCTACCACGCGCTCAAGTCCGTCCTCAAGAAGGACGGCCTGTCCACCGGCCTCGGCGACGAGGGTGGCTTCGCGCCCAGCCTGTCGTCCAACCGTGCCGCGCTCGACCTCATCGCGACGGCCGTCGAGAAGACCGGCCTGAAGCTCGGCACCGACATCGGCCTCGCGCTCGACGTCGCCAGCTCGGAGTTCTTCGAGAAGGGCTCCTACACGTTCGAGGGTGCGAAGAAGAGCTCGGCCGAGATGGCCGACTACTACGCCGAGCTGGTCGGTGCCTACCCGATCGTCTCCATCGAGGACCCGCTCGACGAGGAGGACTGGGACGGCTGGATCGCGCTCACCGAGCGCATCGGCCACCAGGTGCAGATCGTCGGCGACGACCTGTTCGTCACCAACGTCGAGCGGCTCACCCGCGGCCTCGAGCAGGGTGCGGCCAACGCGATGCTGGTCAAGGTCAACCAGATCGGCTCGCTCACCGAGACCCTCGACGCCGTCGAGCTGGCCCACCGCCACGGCTTCAGCAACATGATGAGCCACCGCTCGGGCGAGACCGAGGACGTCACCATCGCCGACCTCGCCGTCGCCACGAACTGCGGCCAGATCAAGACCGGTGCCCCGGCCCGCTCCGACCGTGTGGCCAAGTACAACCAGCTGCTGCGCATCGAGGAGACCCTCGGCTCGGCGGCCGTGTACGCCGGCGCCTCGGCCTTCCCGCGGCTCGCGCTCTGACCCGTGGCCGGCTCCCGCGGTCCTGGACGACCGAAACCGAAGGGCGGCCCGGCGCGGCGACCCTCGGGCCGCTCGTCCGGTGCCGCGGGGTCGGCGCGCCCGAGCTCGGCCCGAGGCGCTGGCCGCCCATCCACCAGGCCCGGCGCGGCCCGTCCGCGCAGCGGTGCGGCGGTGGCCCGCGGCATGGGTCAGCGCTTCACCACCCGGGCGGTGCTGCTGCTCGCGGTGCTGTTGCTCCTGCTCGCCTCGTACACGTCGGCGCTGCACGCCTGGTGGCAGCAGCGTGGCGAGATCCAGCAGCTCAAGGCCGAGATCGCCACGCGTGAGGCGTCCATCGAGGACCTCGGCGACACCGAGGACCGTTGGAACGACTCCGCCTACGTGCGCCAGCAGGCGCGCGAGCGCTTCGGCTGGGTCATGCCCGGCGAGGTCGGCTACCGCGTCATCGGGTCCGACGGCACGGTGCAGGGCGACGTCCCCACGCTCGACGACCCGCCCGACCCCACCCAGAAGCAGTGGTACGACACGTTGTGGGGCAGCGTCGAGGCATCGGGACGCACCCCGTCGGCCAGGACGCCCGTTCCCGACCCCGACGAGGTGCTGAAGAACAATGACTGAGCCGGACCCGACCGACCTGGCGGCGGTGGCCGAGCAGCTGGGCCGTCCGGCCCGCGGCGTGCTCGAGATCGCCTCGCGCTGCCCGTCGGGCCACCCCAACGTGGTGCGCACCGAGCCGCGGCTGCCCGACGGCACCCCGTTCCCCACGCTCTACTACGTCACGTGCCCGCGCCTGGCCGGCGCCATCGGCACGCTCGAGGCGTCCGGCCTCATGGCCGAGATGAGCGAGCGCCTGGTCCACGACGCCGACCTCGCCGCCCACTACGCCAGGGCGCACGAGCAGTACCTGGCCGAGCGCGAGGCCATCGCGCACGTGCCCGAGGTCGACGGCATCACCGCCGGTGGCATGCCCACCCGCGTCAAGTGCCTGCACGTGCTCGTCGGGCACTCCCTGGCCAAGGGTCGCGGGGTCAACCCCCTGGGCGACGAGGCCGTCGACCTGCTCGGCGACTACTGGGGCAGCTCTAGCTGTGCGGCCGGTACTCCACCTCCGGACGCCCCGCCCGTCCCAGCCGGGTGACGCGCTGCACCTCGCCGGTCTCGGCGAGGTGCTCCAGGTACCGCCGGGCCGTCACCCGCGACGACCCCAGGTGCTCGGCCAGCTCGCCCGCCGAGGCGGCGCCGTGCTCGGCGAGCACCGCCTTCACCTGCTGCAGCGTCTCGACGCCCAGTCCCTTCGGCAGCCCCGAGCGGGTGACCGGGCGGAGCGACTCCAGCATCCGGTCGACCGCACCCTGGTCGAGGTCTTCGGTGCCCTGGAGTCCTTCGTGGAAGGTCCGGTACGCGGTGAGCCGTTCGCGCAACGCCCCGAACGCGAACGGCTTGATCAGGTAGCCGACCACGCCCTGTGCCACCGCGTCGCGCACGATCTCGACGTCGCGCGCCGAGGTGACCGCGATGACGTCGACCCGGCTCCCGGCCGCCCGTAGCCGACGCAGCAGCTCGAGGCCGTGCCCGTCGGGCAGGTGCATGTCCAGCAGGACGAGGTCGATCGCCTCCTCGCGCAGCACCCGCGCCGCCTCCTGCGCCGACATCGCGACGGCTGCGACCTCGAAGCCGGGCACCTCCCGCACGTACTGGGCGTGCGCCTGCGCCGCCACCTTCTCGTCCTCGACCACCAGCGTCCGGATCACGCGTCGTCCCCGATCTCGACCTCGACGAGCGCCCCGCCCAGCGCACCCGTGCCCACGCGCACGGTGCCTCCGTGACGTCGCACCACCTGCCCCACGAGCGCGAGCCCCAGCCCTCGCCCATGCGCCTGCTCCACCACCTTGGTCGACCAGCCCCGCTCGAACACCTGCTCCCGGGCCTCCCTCGGGATGCCCGGCCCGGAGTCCTCCACCACCACGTCGAGGTGCAGCTCGCTCGCGTGCAGGTGCACCGCGACCGTCGCGTCCGACGTGCCCTGCGCCGCGTCGATGGCATTGTCGAGCAGGTTGCCCAGCACCGTCACCGCGTCGTGCGCGCCGACCGGCAGGCCCGTGACCACCGACGCCGGGTCGACGTCGAGCCGGACCCCTCGCTCGTGCGCCTGCGCCGACTTGCCCAGCAGCAGCGCCGCTACCACCGGCTCCTCCACCGCCCCCACCATGCGGTCGGTCAGCCCCTGCGCCAGCTGCATCTCGTGGGTCGCGAACTCCACGGCCTCCTCGGTGCGGCCCATCTCCACGAGCGAGACCATCGTGTGCAGCCGGTTCGCGGTCTCGTGGCTCTGCGCCCGCAGCGAGTCGGCCAGGCTTCGCACCGTGTCGAGCTCGGCCGTCACGCCCTGCAGCTCGGTGCGGTCGCGGATCGTCACCACCGTGCCCACGTCGCGGCCCTCCCACTGCGCCGGCGCCGCGTTCACGATGAGCACACGGTCGGCCAGCGCCACCACCTCGTCGGTGAGCGGCAGCCGCGCACGCAGGGTCTCGGTGAGCGACGGCTCGAGCCTGAGGGTCGCGACGTCGGCGCCCTGGACGCGGTCGGTCCCGACGTCGAGCAGGCGCTCGGCCTCCTGGTTCACCAGGCTCACCCGACCGTCGGCGTCCACGAGGACCAGGCCCTCGCGCACCGCCCGCAGCACCGCGTCGTAGTACTCGTACATCCGGGTGATCTGCTGCTCACCAAGACCGTGGGTCTGACGTCGCAGCCGACGGTGGATCAGCCACGCGCCGACGATGCCCACCACCGCGGCCAGCGCCGCCGCGCCCAGGATCCTCGGCAGGGCGTCCACGACCTCGTCCTGAACCTTGTCGGTGCGGATGCCCACCGACACGAGCGCCACCACGTCGCGGGTTCCGGGCTCGGCGAAGACCGGCACCACCGCCCGCACCGACGGACCGAGCGTGCCCACGTACTCCTCGGTGTGGGTCCGGCCGGCCTGCGCCTCCTCGATGGAGCCGATGAACCGCTCGCCGATCACGTCCACGTCGGGGTGGGAGTAGCGGATGCCGTCGCGCGACATCACCACCACGAAGTCGGTGCCGCTGTCACGACGCACCTGCTCCGCGAACGGCTGCAGCACCGTCGTCGGGTCCGACGTGCGCACCGCGTCGCGCACGGTGGGCGTGTCGGCCACCGCGACGGCGAGGTCGAGCGCCCGCTGCCGGGCCGACGACGTGGCGTCCGCGCGGGCGTCGAACCAGGCCAGTGCGACCCCGCCCAGCACCAGCACGCACACCACCACGACCTGCCAGAGCAGGATCTGGCGAGCGACGGACGGAGCTCGGGACGCGGCACGGGACACAGGGGGCATCGTCCCAGAAGTCGGAAGCCTCCTGTGATGGCGGTCACGAACTCTATGTACGCAACGGTGACCGGGGTCACTCCGGACGGCACGGTGTGCAGGTCAGCCCACCAGGAGGAACCCCATGGCCACCGATACCTCGCAGCCACGCGTCAAGCGTGACCGCACCCACTACCTGTACATCGCCGTCATCATCGCGGTGCTCGCCGGCATCGCCGTCGGCTTCGCCGCCCCCGACTTCGCCAAGGAGCTCAAGCCGCTCGGCGAGGGCTTCGTCAAGCTGATCAAGATGATGATCGGCCCGGTCATCTTCTGCACCATCGTGCTCGGCGTCGGCTCGGTCCGCAGCGCCGCCCAGGTGGGCAAGGTCGGCGGGCTCGCGCTCGGCTACTTCATCACCATGTCGACGTTCGCGCTGGCCATCGGCCTGGCCGTCGGCAACATCCTGCACCCGGGTGAGGGCCTGCAGCTGACCGAGGAGGGCGCGGCCAAGGCTGCCGAGTCCGCAGGGTCGGAGAAGCAGACGACCGCCGAGTTCATCCTGCACATGATCCCCGACACGATGGTCTCCTCGCTCACCTCCGGTGACGTGCTGCAGGCGCTCTTCGTCGCGCTGCTCGTCGGCTTCGCCCTGCAGGCCATGGGCCGCGCCGGTGAGCCCGTGCTGGTGGGTGTGGGTCACCTGCAGAAGCTCGTGTTCCGCGTGCTCGCCATGATCATGTGGCTGGCGCCCATCGGCGCCTTCGGTGCCATCGCCGCCGTCGTCGGCGAGACCGGCATGGACGCCCTGCGCAGCCTGGCGGTCCTCATGATCGGCTTCTACATCACGTGCTTCCTGTTCGTGTTCGGCATCCTGGGCCTGCTGCTCAAGGTCGTCACCGGCATCAACATCTTCAGCCTGCTGAAGTACCTGGGCCGTGAGTTCCTGCTGATCGTGTCCACGTCGTCGTCGGAGTCGGCCCTGCCGCGCCTCATCGCCAAGATGGAGCACGCCGGCGTGCACCAGTCCACGGTCGGCGTCGTGGTGCCCACCGGGTACTCGTTCAACCTCGACGGCACCGCGATCTACCTGACCATGGCCACGCTGTTCGTCGCGTCGGCCACGGGCGACCCGCTGAGCTTCGGCGAGCAGCTCTCGCTGCTGCTGTTCATGATGATCGCCTCCAAGGGCGCGGCCGGCGTGACCGGAGCCGGTCTGGCCACGCTCGCCGGTGGTCTGCAGTCGCACCGCCCCGACCTGGTCGACGGTGTCGGCCTCATCGTCGGCATCGACCGGTTCATGTCCGAGGCGCGCGCCCTCACGAACTTCGCCGGCAACGCCGTGGCGACGGTGCTGGTGGGCACGTGGACCAACTCGCTCGACCGCGAGAAGCTGGACCAGGTGCTGGCCGGCAACGACCCGTTCGACGAGACGAGCATGGTCGACGACGACCACGGCTACACCCCGCGCGGGGACGAGGAGCTGGCCGAGAGCTCGCGCTGACCTCGCAGCAGGTGGGATGAGCCGAAGGGCCCGGGCACCGTCCGGGCCCTTCGGCATCGGTAGGGTCGGGGCATGCCGGATGCCCTCCGCGTGGCCGCCATGGACTGTGGGACGAACTCCCTGCGCCTGCTCGTCACGGACGTGCGAGGCGAGGAGAAGCGCGACGTGGTCCGCGAGATGCGGGTCGTCCGCCTCGGCCAGGGGGTCGACGAGACCGGCCGCTTCCACCCCGACGCCCTCGACCGCACGCTGGCCGTCACCCGCGAGTTCGGTGAGCTGGCCACGGTGCTGGGTGCCCAGCGGATCCGCTTCTGCGCGACGTCGGCGGCACGCGACGCCGAGAACGCCGACGAGCTGAACGACGGCGTGGAGTCGATCCTCGGCGTGCGCCCCGAGGTCCTCACCGGCGAGGACGAGGCCCGCGCCTCGTTCCTGGGCGCCACCCGCTCGACGACCGGCTCGGCGCTCGTGGTCGACATCGGCGGCGGCTCCACCGAGCTGGTGGTCGGCGCCGACGGTGACGTGCAGTGGTCGCACTCCTTCGACGTCGGCTCGGTGCGGCTGACCGAGCGCTTCCTGCCCAGCGACCCGGTCTCGATCGACGAGGTGACGGCCCTCGAGGCCTACCTCGACGGGCTGCTCGTCCCTCAGGTCTCGTCGCTGGAGCCCGTGAGCACCCTCGTCGGTGTGGCGGGCACCATCACCACCGTGGCCGCGCATGCGCTGGAGCTGCCGTCGTACGACTCGTCGGCCATCCACGGGGCACGGATCTCGGTCGACGACATGCGCACCGCCTGCCTCTCGCTGCTGCGCATGTCGGTGGCTGACCGCCGGGCCCTGCCGTTCATGCACCCCGGCCGCGCCGACGTGATCGGCGCCGGCGCCATGATCCTCGACGCGGTGCTGGACGCCGTCCCCCTCGCCACCGACACGGTGACCGTGAGCGAGCACGACATCCTCGACGGCATCGCCTGGGGCGCCGCCGGCCTGTAGGTCCCTGCTGCCTTCTGGTCTCGCTCCATCACGGCTATGCCCTGTGTGTGATGGCTCCATCGTCAGCACGGGCTCGCTGGCGCTCGCCGTCCTGACTACTCGACCAGCGAGGTGTGGCTCCCGTCGATCGAGCGGCGGCCGCGTGGATCCGTTGGTCGAGTAGTCCGGCCGGCGACGGAGGAGCTCGGTCGGACGTATCGAGACCACGCTGGGCGGTTCAGTGGTGGCTGGGCAGCACGTGTGCCCCGACCGATGGGTCGGGGTGTCGTGATCCGGTGTCAGGGTCGCCAGCGGGTGTTTCGTTGCCAGGTGTCGGAGCCTGGTGTCTTCCACTCGACGTGGCCGTCGTCGGGGTTGATCCTCCCGATCCAACCCTGGTCGTGTGCTCGGTGGTGGTGGAACGGGCAGAGCAGTGCCCCGTCACGGATGTCGGTGGTCT
>NZ_JAVTJF010000018.1:0-26073 GCF_031843905.1 Aeromicrobium sp. WCS2018Hpa-31
GCCCGTGGCCCGGAACCCCGGCCGTGCTGGTCGTCCGCCCGTGGCCCGGAACCCCCGCCGGGTGGAAACAGGTGAACCCCCGCCGGGTGGAAACAGGTGAACCCCCGTCGAGGCGGGGGTTCACTCGTGTGCGTGGGGCGTCAGGCCCAGCGCTGCTCCGCGGGCACGAACTCGAGGGTCCGGTCACCGGTGTAGATCTGCTTCGGGCGCGCGATCTTCTGCTCCTTGTCGTCGACCAGCTCGAGCCACTGGGCCAGCCAGCCCGGCGTGCGGCCGATCGCGAACAGCACCGTGAACATCTCCGGCGGGAACTGCAGCGCCTCGTAGATGAGGCCGGAGTAGAAGTCGACGTTCGGGTAGAGCTTGCGGGAGACGAAGTACTCGTCCTCCAGCGCGATCTTCTCCAGCTCCTGGGCGATCTCGAGCAGCGGGTTGACGCCGGTCACCTCGAAGACGTCGTCGCACGCCTTCTTGATGATCTTGGCGCGCGGGTCGTAGTTCTTGTAGACGCGGTGACCGAAGCCCATGAGCTTCTCGTCGCCGTTCTTCACGCCCTCGATGAACTCCGGGATCTTGTCCTTCGTCCCGATCCGCTTGAGCATGCGCAGCACGGCCTCGTTGGCGCCACCGTGCAGGGGGCCGTAGAGCGCCGCGATGCCGGCCGAGACCGCCGAGTACGGGTCGACCTGGCTCGAGCCGACGGACCGCACCGCGTTGGTCGAGCAGTTCTGCTCGTGGTCGGCGTGCAGGATCAGCAGCACGTCGAGGGCCTTGGCCAGACGCGGGTCCGGGTCGTACTTCGGCTCGCTCATCTTGAACAGCATCGACAGGAAGTTCTCCGTGTAGGAGAGCTCGTTGTCGGGGTAGACGTACGGCTTGCCCTGCGCGTGGCGGAACGACCAGGCGCCGAGCGTCGGCATCTTGGCGATCATGCGCACGATCTGCTCGCGCCGGACGTCGGGGTCGTGGATGGCCCGGGCCTCGGGGTAGAACGTCGAGAGGGCGCCGACGCTCGACAGCAGCATGCCCATGGGGTGCGCGTCGTAGCGGAAGCCCTGCATGAGGCTCTTGAGGTTCTCGTGCACGAACGTGTGGAACGTGATGTCGTGCACCCACTGGTCGTGCTGCTCCTTCGTGGGCAGCTCGCCGTGGATGAGCAGGTACGCGACCTCCAGGAAGGTGGAGGACTCCGCGAGCTGCTCGATCGGGTACCCGCGGTACTCGAGGATGCCCTTCTCGCCGTCGATGAAGGTGACGGCGCTGCGGGTCGACGCGGTGTTGGTGAACCCGGGGTCGTATACGGCGATGCCGGGGTCGTCCTCGGTCTTGCCGATCTTGCCGAGGTCGGATGCGCGGACGGTGCCGTCGGTGATCTCGAGCTCGTACTCGTCGCCCGTCCGGTTGTCGCGGACGGTCAAGGTCTGGTCGGTCACGATGGGTCTCCTGTGACGTGCTGAACGGGTCATTGATGTGGCCCCGGACTCATCTCCAACCTAGTGCGGCCTCCCGAGACACGCACGGCTGGGTCTCGAGGAGCGAGCGCGGAGAAGCCTCGACGCCCGGCCACGCCCACCCGTTTTGACCGCGTGCGGCCACGCCGGTTACTCTTGGACGTCGTTGTGCCCTGCGTGCGCGATCGCCTCCCGGCGGTCCTGCGCCGAAGCCCAGGCGGCCTGTGCCCCCGGACTCGACGGCCACGGAGAACGTGTGGTCCGCCCACGGTCCGGACGTGCAGCGACAACGACCCAGATCCAGCTAGTGCCACCCAGAACCACAACGAGAAGGTCACGCCGTGCCTACGTACAGCCCCAAGCCTGCTGACATCAGCCACCAGTGGCACGTCATCGATGCTCAGGACGTCGTCCTGGGCCGTCTTGCCGTGTCGGCCGCGCACCTGCTGCGCGGCAAGCACAAGGCGACCTTCGCCCCGCATGTCGACGGTGGTGACTTCGTCGTCATCATCAACGCCGACAAGGTGGCGCTGACCGGCAACAAGCGCACCGACAAGCCTGTCTACCGCCACAGCGGCTACCCGGGCGGGCTCAAGCAGATCGCGTACGGCGACCTGCTCGAGAAGGATGCCCGCAAGGCCATCGAGAAGTCCGTGCGCGGCATGCTGCCGAAGAACCGCCTCGGCGACAAGATCATCAAGAAGCTGAAGGTCTACGCCGGCCCGGAGCACCCGCACGCGCCGCAGCAGCCCCAGCCGTACGAGATCAAGCAGATCTCCCAGTGAGCACCCGAGCAGAAGAGACGAGCACCGTGGCTGACACCACCGAGACCGACGTCCCCACCACCACCGACGGCGTCTACACCTCCGAGACCTCGCCGTCCGCGGAGATCGCGACGAGCAAGTCCCTCGTGGCCCCCGGCGCGGCCACCGGCCGCCGCAAGGAGGCGGTCGCCCGCGTGCGCATCGTCCCCGGCTCCGGCCAGTGGACCGTCAACGGCAAGCCGCTCGAGGACTTCCTCCCGAACAAGCTGCACCAGCAGATCGCCAAGGAGGCCCTGGCGGCCACCGGCCTCGAGGGCAGCTTCGACGTCGTGGCTCGCGTCACCGGCGGCGGGATGACCGGCCAGGCCGGCGCGCTGCGCCTCGGCGTGGCCCGTGCCCTCAACGCCATCGACGAGGAGGTCAACCGTCCGCTGCTGAAGAAGGCCGGACTGCTGACCCGCGACGCTCGTATCAAGGAGCGCAAGAAGGCCGGCCTCAAGAAGGCTCGTAAGGCTCCTCAGTACAGCAAGCGCTGATCCCGTTGGGCCGGATCTTCGGCACCGACGGGGTACGAGGCCTCGCCAACCGCGACCTGACCGCCGAGCTCGCGCTCGACCTGTCGGTCGCGGCGGCTCATGTGCTCGGCGAGGCCGGAGCGTTCGCCGACAGTCGACCCACGGCGGTCGTGGCTCGCGACCCGCGTGCCTCGGGGGAGTTCCTCGAGGCGGCGATCGTCGCGGGGCTCGCCTCGGCCGGGGTCGACGTGCATCGGCTCGGCGTCGTGCCCACCCCGGGCGCTGCCTTCCTCACCGCCGAGCTCGACGCCGACATGGGCGTCATGATCTCCGCGAGCCACAACGCGATGCCCGACAACGGCATCAAGTTCCTCGCGCGCGGGGGACACAAGCTCGACGACGCGATCGAGATCGCGATCGAGCAGCGCCTGCAGGAGCCGTGGGAGCGCCCGGTCGGGGCCGGCGTCGGACGCATCGGCGACAGCCACGTGGGCGTGAGCTCCTACGTCAAGCACCTGGTGAGCACCGTCCCCGAGCGGCTCGAGGGTCTCAAGGTCGTGCTCGACTGCGCCAACGGCGCCGCCTTCCACGTGGGCCCCACTGCCTTCGCCGAGCTCGGTGCCGAGGTCGTCACCATCCACGACGAGCCCGACGGTCTCAACATCAACGAGGACTGCGGTTCCACCCATCTCGGTGACCTGCAGGCCGCGGTCGTGCAGCACGGCGCCGACGCCGGCTTCGCGTTCGACGGCGACGCCGACCGGTGCCTCGCGGTCGACGCCGAGGGCCGCGTGGTCGACGGCGACCAGATCCTCGCTGTCCTCGCGCTCGCCCGGCAGCAGGCCGGCACGCTCAAGGACGACACCGTGGTGGCCACCGTCATGAGCAACCTCGGCTTCGTGCAGGCCATGGAGGCGGCGGGCCTGCGCGTCCTGCAGACCGCGGTGGGCGACCGCTACGTCCTCGAGGCGATGCGTGCCGGCGGCTTCACGCTCGGTGGCGAGCAGTCGGGCCACGTCATCATGGCCGACCACGCGACGACCGGCGACGGTGTGCTCACCGCGCTGCACCTCGCGGCGCGCATGCGAGCGACGGGTCGGTCGCTGGCCGACCTCGGGTCGGTCATGCAGCGGCTCCCGCAGGTGCTGGTCAACGTCCCCGACGTCGACAAGTCGCGGGTCGACACCGATCCCGTGCTCCAGGGCGAGCTGGTCGCGGCCAACGGTGCCCTCGACGGTCGCGGGCGCATCCTGCTTCGTTCCTCGGGCACCGAGCCGCTGGTGCGCGTCATGGTCGAGGCCCCGTCGCTCGACGAGGCCACGTCGGTGGCCGAGCGACTCGCCGACGTGGTGCGCCACACCCTCGGCGTCTGATCGGCTCGCTCGCGGCGCGGTAGCGTCGGCCCGTGCAGATCCGTCGGGTGGACCTCGCAGACGACGAGCAGTACGCCGCGTTCCACGCGGTCTACGCCCGCAGCCACGCCGAACCCTTCGACGAGCCCTGGGGTCTCGCGGAGAAGCGGACCAACCTCACGAGCGACCCCTATGCCGAGCACGTGGTGCTCGCCGGCGTCGTCGACGACGAGGTGGTGGCTGGTGCGTGGGTCTCCTTCCCCCAGCAGGACAACCGCACGCTCGCGTACCTGCACGTCTTCGTCGACCCCGAACGGCGTCGGGCCGGTCTCGGCAGCGCACTGCTGCGGGCCGTGGGGGAGCGGGCGAGGGCCGAGGGCCGGGTCAACGCCTTCGCCGAGGCGTCGTGGTCGGTGCACGACGAGGCCGGCGCGGGGTCGGTGTTCGCCGCCCTGCACGGCTATCGCGTCGACCTGCTCGACGCGATCCGCGAGCTGCGCCTCCCGGCTGCGCCGCCGCAGGCGCCGTGGCGTGACGGGTACACCGCGGTCGCGTGGCGTCGCTGCCCCGAGGAGTGGGTCGACCAGTACGCCGTGCTCCGCGCGCTCATCCTGGCGGAGGCCCCGTCGGGCGACGTCGGCATCGGGCCGGAGCACTTCGACGCCGCGCGGGTGCGCCACGAGGAGGCTCGGTGGCTCGAGCAGGGCCGTGTCGGACAGACGGTGGCGGCGGTCGCCCCCGACGGCACGCTCGCCGGGCACACCCAGCTCGTGGTGCCGGATCACGGCGAGACCGCCTACCAGTGGGACACCCTCGTGCTCCCGGCCCACCGCGGCCACGGTCTCGGTCTGGCCATGAAGGTGGCGGCCCTGCGCGAGGCTGCCGACCTGCTCGAGGGTCGCACGCGCGTCACCACCTGGAACGCGGCCTCGAACACGCCCATGATCGCCGTCAACGAGGCCATCGGGTACCGGCAGGTGGCGTGGGCGGCCGAGCTGGTGAAGGGGCTGGGCGGCTGATCCTCGGCGTCGGTCGGGTCCTCGTTCGGGGCGTCCCGTGCCGTTGCTGCTGCGTCGTTCCGGGTGGGCCTGGACCTGCGGCTGCGTTGCTCCGGCTGGGTCGTGCCTCGCGGCTGCGTCGCTGTGGATGAGTCTCGACCTGCGGCTGCGTTGCTGCGGGTGCGAGTGGACCTGCGCTCCGAAAGGGCCTCGACCGGCGGGCGGGTCCGGGGTCGGTCGGGTTCTCGGGGCGTGGCTGGGGGACGCAAGATTCTGCGTTCGTGCGTGAGGGGGCGAAGGATGCTGCGTTCGCTACGGGATCCCGTCACCAACGCAGCATCGTTCGTGTTTCTACACGCGAAGGCAGAATCTTGCGTCCGCCGGGGCGCCGGTGCGCGTCGGGTGGGCAGGGATTCTCCCTTCGCGCGGAACGGTCCACGGGAAGGGAGAATCACTGCCCGTACGGGGCCTTTTTCGTCGCCACGATTCTTCCTTCGCGAGGCACGGTCCACGCGAAGGAAGAATCGTGCGTGGATCACGCACAGATGAAGAATCCTGGCCGCGCCCCGCAGACCCAACCGCGCCGAGACCCACCGCTCCGGTCGAGGCCCTTTCGGAGACCACCCCGAGTCGTAGCCACAGCGACGCAGCCGCAGGAGAACGCGAAGCCACAGCGACACAGCATCGAGCGCGAACCCAGCCGCTCCCCGCAGACCCAGCCGGTCCATGACCCCCGCTCGGGTCGCGGCCCTTTCGGAGACCGACCCGACACGAAGCCACAGCGACGCAGCCGAAGGCGAGAGCCCGGCCGAGGTGTCGCGGCAGCAAGGGAGGTCTCGGCCGGGCCCGCTCACCTGAAGGAAGCGACCCGGCCGGCCGCCGCACCCGGAGCACGGCTCACATCTTGCGGAACCGCACCCACTTCACGGAGTGCTCGGCGCTCTTGCGCAGCACCAGGTCGGCGCGGCCGCGGGTGCTCTGGATGTTCTCGCGCAGGTTGGGCCAGTTGATCGTGTCCCACAGCTCCTCGGCGCGGGCTCGCGCCTCGTCGTCGGTGAGGCTGCTGTAGCGGTGGAAGTAGGAGGCGGGGTCGGCGAACGCCGTGCGACGCAGGGCCAGGAACCGGTCGACGTACCAGCGGCGGATGTCCTTGCTGGAGGCGTCGACGTAGATGGAGAAGTCGAAGTAGTCGCTCACCGACAACCCGGGTGATCCGTCGCCGCGTTCCTTCGCCGGAGCCAGGACGTTGAGGCCCTCGACGATGACGATGTCGGGCCGCTCCACGACGACCGTCTCGTCGGTGCGGTCGTAGGTGAGGTGGGAGTAGACCGGCGCCGAGACCTGCTCGACGCCGGACTTGACGTCGATGACGAAGCGCAGGAGCGCCTTGCGGTCGTAGGACTCCGGGAAGCCCTTGCGCTGGAGGATGCCCCGACGCTCGAGCTCCTCGTTGGGCCAGAGGAAGCCGTCGGTCGTGACCAGCTGGACGCGCGGGTGGTCCGGTGACTGGGAGAGCAGCGCTCTCAGTAGCCGCGCCGTCGTGGACTTGCCCACGGCCACGGACCCGGCCACGCCGATGACGAACGGAGTGCGCTGGGGCTGCGGCTCCCGCAGGAACGACTCGGTGGCCTCCCAGAGCCGGGTCGCTGCACGCACCCGGAGGCTGATCAGCTCGGTGAGGGGCAGGTAGACCTCGCGCACCTCGTTGATGTCGAGCTCGTCGCCGAGGCCACGCAGACGCTCGACGTCGGCCGCGGTGAGCGGCTGCGGCACGTCGTCGGCGAGGTCGGCCCATGCGGACCTCTCGATCTCGACGTACGGCGAGAGCTCACGTGCCATGGCCTCATCCTGCCGGTAGCGGGAGCCGGCAGGTTCCGTGGGTACCCTGGAGCGCATGTGTGGAATCGTGGGTTACGTCGGGCACCGCAGCGCCCTGGACGTCGTCATGGGTGGGCTGCGCCGCCTCGAGTACCGCGGCTACGACTCCGGTGGAGTCGCGCTGGCCGACCCCGAGACCGGTCGGATCGCCTGGGCCAAGAAGGCGGGCAAGCTCGTCAACCTCGACGGAGTCCTGGCCACGGCGCCGCTTCCCGAGTCCACCACGGGCATCGGCCACACCCGCTGGGCCACCCACGGTGCGCCCAACGACCGCAACGCGCACCCGCACCTCAGCGAGGACGGCCGCATCGCGGTCGTGCACAACGGGATCATCGAGAACTTCGCCGTGCTCCGGTCCGAGCTGGAGGCCGCCGGGCACGAGATGCAGTCCGACACCGACACCGAGGTCGTCGCCCACCTGCTCTCCGACGAGCTCGTGCGCACGCCCGCCCTCGACGACGCCGTGCGTGCCGTGTGCAACCGGCTCGAGGGTGCCTTCACGCTCGTCATCACCGACGCGCAGCAGCCCGACGTCGTGGTCGGTGCTCGGCGCAACTCCCCGCTCGTGGTCGGACGGGGCGAGGGCGAGAACTTCCTCGGGTCCGACGTCTCGGCCTTCATCGAGTACACCCGCGAGGCGGTCGAGCTCGGCCAGGACCAGGTCGTCACCATCACCCGCGACGACATGGTGGTCACCGGCTTCGACGGCGCGCCGGCCGAGACCACCAGCTACCACGTGGACTGGGACGTCTCGGCGGCCGAGAAGGGCGGCTACGACTGGTTCATGCTCAAGGAGATCGACGAGCAGCCACAGGCCGTCGCCGAGACCCTCCTCGGTCGGTACAGTCGCGCGGGCCGCCTCCAGCTCGACGAGATGCGCCTCAGCGACGACGAGCTGCGCGAGGTCGACAAGATCATCGTCATCGCCTGCGGCACCGCCTCCTACGCCGGACTCGTGGCCAAGTACGCCATCGAGCACTGGACGCGCATCCCGTGCGAGGTCGAGCTCGCCTCGGAGTTCCGCTACCGCGACCCGATCATCGACAAGTCCACGCTCGTCGTGGCGATCAGCCAGTCCGGCGAGACCATGGACACGCTCATGGCCATCCGGTACGCCCGCCAGCAGCGCGCCCGGGTGCTGAGCATCTGCAACACCAACGGCTCCACCATCCCGCGCGAGTCCGACGCGGTCATCTACACCCACGCCGGGCCGGAGGTCGCCGTCGCGTCCACGAAGGGCTTCCTGTCGCAGGTCGTGGCCTGCTACCTGCTGGGTCTGTACCTGGCTCAGGTCAAGGGCACCAAGTACGGCGACGAGATCGACGCCATCATGGGCGCGCTCGAGAAGCTGCCGGCCGGCATCCAGCGGATGCTCGACGAGGGCGACCAGGTGCGCAAGCTCGCCGCGGAGCTGTCGGACCGTCGGTCCGTGCTGTTCCTCGGCCGGCACGTCGGCTATCCCGTGGCGCTCGAGGGGGCGCTCAAGCTCAAGGAGCTGGCGTACCTGCACGCGGAGGGCTTCGCCGCGGGCGAGCTGAAGCACGGCCCGATCGCGCTCATCGAGGACGGCATCCCCGTCTTCGTGGTCGTGCCACCGAAGGCACGCGACCAGCTGCAGGAGAAGATCGTCAGCAACATCCAGGAGGTCCGCGCCCGCGGCGCCCTCACGATCGTGCTGGCCGAGGACGGCGACGACGACGTCGTGCCCTACGCCGACCACCTGATCCGGCTGCCCAAGGTGCCCACGCTGCTCCAGCCCCTCGTGGCCACGGTGCCGCTGCAGATCTTCGCGTGCGAGCTGGCGTCGCTGCTCGGCCACGACGTCGACCAGCCGCGGAACCTCGCCAAGTCGGTCACGGTCGAGTAGGTCCACGGTGTCCGGCATCTGGGGCGTGGGGGTCGACGTCGTCGACCTCGGTCGGTTCGAGCGGACCCTCGAGCGCACGCCCGAGCTGCGTTCGCGACTCTTCACCCCCGCCGAGGCCGTGCTCTCCACCGAGCGCCTGGCGGCACGCTTCGCCGCCAAGGAGGCGTTCGTGAAGGCCCTGCGGGCGCCCGCGGGCATGTCGTGGCAGGACATCGAGGTCGTGCTCGACGAGCACGGCGCTCCGCACCTCTCGCTCTCCGGGGCGGCCGAGGCCCGGGTGGCCGACCTCGGCATCACGCGCGTGCACGTGTCGCTGTCGCACGACACGTCGGTGGCCACGGCGTTCGTCGTGGCGGAATCATGACGGGGGTCATGAGCAGGGACGTGAGCACGTGCTGAGCGGGCACACCGTCGCGCAGGTGCGCGACGCCGAGGAGCGGCTCGCCCGCGAGACCGGCTGGGACGCGCTCATGCAGCGCGCCGCCCGCGGACTGGCCGACGCCCTCGACGACGTCCCGGCCGGCGACGTCGTGGTGGTGCTCGTCGGTCCCGGCAACAACGGCGGCGACGCCCTCTTCGCGGCAGCCCATCTGCTCGACCGCGGCGTGCGCGTGGACCTCGCGCTGCTCGACCCCGACGCCGTGCACGCCGAGGGCCTCGCAGCGGCCCGGTCGGCCGGCGCGCAGCACGTCGACGGCCCGGGTGCCCAGCGCTGGTGCCTCGACGCCCTGTTCGGCATCGGTGCCCGTGCTGGCCTCGAGGGTCGGGCCGCGGACTGGGCCCGGTGGACGCACAAGACGTCGGCCCACGTCGTGGCGGTCGACGTCCCCTCCGGCGTCGATGTCGACACGGGGGCCGCCCCAGGCGTGCACGTGCGGGCGGACCGCACGGTCACGTTCGGCACGTACAAGGTCTGCTCCCTGGTCGGGCCTGCCGCCGACGCCGGGGGTGGGGAGCCGCTCCACCTCGTCGACATCGGGCTCGGCCCGCACCTGCCGGGCGCCGCCGTCGAGGCGCTCGAGGTCGGTGACGGCGAGGTGGTGCGACGACACGTGCCCAGTGGGAAGTCCCACAAGTACGCGCGTGGCGTGGTCGGCGTGTCCGCCGGGTCCGACGCCTACGCCGGCGCCGCGCACCTCTGCGTGGCCGGTGCGCAGTCCGGCCTCGCGGGCATGGTGCGGTTCGTGGGTACCGACGCGCTCGCCGCCCGCGTGGTCGACCGGGCGCCCGAGGTGGTGCACGGACGTGGGCGCGTGCAGGCCTGGGTGGTCGGCCCGGGGGCCGGCGACGACGTGGGCGACCAGCTCGCCGCGTGCCTCGACGACGGCGTGCCGCTGGTCGTCGACGCCGGCGCGATCGAGCACCTGCCGCACGGCCCCGAGGTGCCGGTGCTGCTCACCCCGCACGCGGGTGAGCTGGCCCGCCTGCTCGACGTCGACCGCGAGACGGTCGAGGCCGATCCGTGGGCGCACGCCGCCACGGCCGCCGACCGCTGGGGCACCACCGTCCTGCTCAAGGGTGCCCGCACCCTCGTCGTCGCCCCGCGGGACGGTTCCGGCGAGCGACGGCGCTCCGTCAACCTGTCCGGGACGCCGTGGCTGGGCACAGCGGGGTCGGGCGACGTGCTGGCCGGCTTCGCGGGGTCGTTGCTGGCCGGCGGGCTCGACCCGTTCGACGCCGGGCGCCTCGCCGCGTTCCTGCACGGGGCGGCGGCCGTGCGGGCGAACCCCGGAGGTCCCGTCACCGCGTCGCAGGTCGCCGCGGCCCTGCCCGCCACCGTGGCGGCGTTCCTCGACGGCACCCTGGTGGAGGTGCGCCGGTGGTGAGTCCGCAGGCCGAGGCGGTCGTCGACCTCGACGCGTACCGCCACAACGTGGCCACCCTCGCGCGGCTCGCTCCGGGGTCGGCGCTCATGGCGGTCGTGAAGGCGGACGCCTACGGCCACGGCATGCTCCCGGTGGCCCGCGCGGCGCGGGAGGCCGGCGCCTCGTGGCTCGGTGTCGCGACGCCCGAGGAGGCGCTCCGGCTGCGCGAGTCCGGCGACACCGGGCCGTTGCTCTGCTGGCTCGCCGCACCCGGCGCCTCCTACGCCGCCGCCGTCGAGCGCGACGTCGAGCTGACCGCGTCGTCGACCGAGCAGCTCGCCGAGATCCTGGCCGACGTGCCCACCGGGCGACGTCCGCGCGTGCAGCTGAAGGTCGACACCGGTCTGGCCCGCAACGGCGCCTTCGGTCCGCAGTGGGACGACCTGGTCGGGGCCGCCGCCGCCGCGCAGGCGTCGGGCCGCGTCGAGGTGACGGGGGTGTGGTCGCACCTCGCCTGTGCCGACGAGCCGAGCCACCGGGCCAACGACCTCCAGGAGGAGGTCTTCCGACAGGCCGTCGAGACCGTGCGGGGTGCCGGCCTCGACCCACGCTGGTGCCACCTGGCCAACTCGGCGGCCCTGCTCACCCGCCCCTCGGCCCACTTCGACCTCGTGCGGCCCGGCATCGCCACCTACGGTATCGCCCCCGACCCCGCCCTCTCCGGGCTCGCCGACCTGCGACCGGTGCTCACGCTGCGGGGCAGGCTCGCCGCCGTGAAGCGAGTGCCGGCGGGCACGTCGGTCTCGTACGGCCGCACCTGGACCACGGACCGCGAGACCACCCTGGGCCTCGTCCCGCTCGGGTACGGCGACGGCGTGCTCCGCACCGCGTCGGGTCGCGCCGAGGTCGGTTTCGCCGGGGGTCGCGCCCCGGTGGTCGGACGCATCTGCATGGACCAGCTGGTCGTCGACCTGGGCGACCGGGACGCCACCCGCGGCGACGTGGTCACGCTGTTCGGCGCGGAGCCGGGCGCCCCCACCGCGGAGGACTGGGGGAGCGCCGCCGGTACGATCGGGTACGAGGTCGTCACCCGACTGGGCGGCCGCATCGAGCGCACCTACCGAGGCTGAGCCGGACGCACCGTCCGTCGGCCGGCCCACCGAGGACCGTGATGAGCCACCTTCCCGCCCGTCTGACCGCCCTGGCCGCGACCGCCGGGGCCTTCGTGGCGGCCGGGGTCGCCGCGAAGGTCGTGGACACCCGCCGACGCGAGCACCGACGCGAGCAGCGGGGCGAGGACGTGCCGTTCGGCAGCGTGCACAGCACGCCGCGCACCGTCATCGCCTCCGACGGCGTCGCGCTCAACGTCGAGGTCGACGAGGCACGCACACGCGACGACGGGCGGCCGGCCGGCCGGCACGAGGCGGGCTCCTCGACGCAGGACTCGCCGCTGACCGTGGTGTTCGTGCACGGCTGGGTCTGCACCCTCGACACGTGGCACTACCAGCGCCTGGCGCTCCGCGGCCTCGTGCGCATGGTGTTCTACGACCAGCGCTCGCACGGAGGCTCGGGACGATCGACCCGGCACGGCTCGAGCTTCGAGCAGCTCGCCGACGACCTGCGCACGATCCTCGACGAGGTCGCGCCCGACGGCCCGGTGGTCCTCGTCGGCCACTCCATGGGTGGCATCACCGTCCAGCAGCTGGCCGCCGAGTCACCCTCGCTGTTCGGTGACCGGGTGGTGGGAGCGGTGCTGCTGTCCACGAGCGCCGGTCGCCTCGTGCGTCAGAGCCCGGGGCTGCGCCGGCTGCTCCCGCTGCTGCGGGCCGGCAGCCCGCTGCTCGACTGGGGACGCACCTTCAACAGCTACAGCGTGGTGCGCCGTTGGGCGGTCGGTCCCGATGCGCCGCAGAAGTACGCCGACATGTCCGACGAGATGATCCTGCGGGCGCACACCTCCGTGCTGCTCGACTTCTACCCCGCGTTCGTCGACCTCGACGTGCGGACCGGGGCCAAGGGTCTCGCGCAGGTGCCGGTCGTCGTGGCCTGCGGCACGAAGGACCTGCTCACGCCGATCAGCCATGCCCGGCGCCTGGCTGACGCCATCGACGGTGCCGAGCTCGTGACCCTGGAGGACGCCGGACACATGATCCCGTTCGAGGAGAACGTGGCCGTCACCCGTGCGATCGAGGACGTGCTCGAGGCCGTCGGTCATCCGGTGCGGGAGCAGGACCGCTGATGCGCGCTCTCGACGTCATCGACGCCGGTCCCGAGCACGCCGAGGCCGTCGTCGACATCATCCACCGCTCCTTCAGGGTGCGGCCCGACCTCGACCCGCCGTCGACCGCGCTCGAGGAGACGGTCGAGTCGGTCGCCGAGGTCCTCGGCACGGCCGGTGGGCTGCTGGTGGAGCGTCGTGGCGTTCCCATGGGCGCGCTGCTGTTCGACGAGTCGCGCCCCGGCAAGCTGGGCCTGCGGCGCGTGGCGGTCGACCCCGAGATCCAGTCGCGCGGCGTCGCCTCGGCCATGGTGGGCGTGGCCGAGGACACCGCCGAGGAGCGGGGCAAGGACGGCATCTGGCTGCACGTGCGCGAGGAGCTGCCCGACACGGTGCGGTTCTGGACGCGACGCAAGTACTACCCGGTCGACCAGGAGGGTCCGCTCCTGGTGCTGGGCAAGACGCTCTGGCTCGCCCGCGAGGTCCCGACGCCCGAGGTCATGCACCACCTGGCCGGGCGGGTCGCCGAGCTCGTGCGACCCGGCGACCTGCTGGTCCTCACCGGCGACCTCGGTGCGGGCAAGACCACGTTCACCCAGGGCCTGGGAGCCGCGCTCGACGTCCGCGGACCCATCACGTCGCCCACGTTCGTGCTGGCCCGCACGCACCCGTCGCAGTCCGACGGTCCGTCGCTCGTGCACGTCGACGCGTACCGGCTGGGCGGCGCCGAGGAGGTCGACGACCTCGACCTCGACGCCACGGCCGAGGAGTCGGTGACCGTGGTGGAGTGGGGCGCGGGCATGGCCGAGCAGCTCAACGACAGCTGGCTCTCGGTGAGCATCGAGGTGCGCGGCGCCCGCCCGATCGACCCGCTCGGCACCCAGCACGACGGCGACCACCCCGACGAGGCGGAGCCGCGCGTGGTCACCATCAAGCCGAACGGCCCCCGCTGGGTGGACGTCCCGCTGCGCTCGACCCTGCTCGGCTGAGACTCCTCCCGTCCTGCGGCCACGCAGCGGGTCGAGGTGCCGTGCAGGTGAGGGTAGGCTCACTCGTGTGCTGCTGCTTGCGATCGACACCTCCGGCCCCGCCGTGAGCGTCGCCGTCCACGACGGCGACGCCGTCGTCGGCCGGGCCGAGGGGGAGGGCACGATGGCGCACGGCGAGCTGCTCGCCCCGGCGATCCGCGACGCCCTCGCCGAGGCCGGTCGGACGGCAGGCGACCTCACCGACGTCGCCGTCGGTGTGGGGCCCGGACCCTTCACCGGACTGCGGGTCGGCATCGTCACCGCGCGCACCCTCGCCTCGACCCTCGGGCTCACGGCCCACGGCGTGTGCTCCCTCGACGCCCTGGCCCTCGCCGCTGCGCTCGACCACGAGCACGTCGTGGCCATCGACGCCCGCCGCAAGGAGGTCTACTGGGCGCGATACGTACCGGGTCAGGACGGTGTGCTGCGCCGGGTCGACGGCCCGAACGTCGACAAGCCCGCCGAGCTCGCGCGCCTGCTCCCCGACCTGCCCGTGGTCGGACGAGGGGCCCAGCTGTACGCCGACGTGCTCACGGCGCTCGACGGACCGCTCGACGCGTCGGCCGCGGCCCTCGCCGACGGCGTGGTGAGCGGCCAGGTCGAGATCCTGCCCCTGGAGCCGCTCTACCTGCGCCGGCCGGACGCTCGGCCGGCGTCGCCCGTGCGGTGATCCGTCCCGCGGACGACGGCGACCTCGCGGCCCTCGTCGAGCTCGAGCGCGAGGCCTTCGGCCAAGGAGCCTGGTCCGCGGCCACGCTGCGCGAGGAGCTCGCCCTGCCGGACCGGATCGTGCTCGTCGACGAGCACGACGGCGTGACGACCGGCTACGTCGACGTCGGCGTCGTGGCCGACGTCGCCGACCTGCACCGCGTGGTCGTGGGCGCGACGCACCGGCGCCACGGCGTCGCGTCGGGCCTGGTGGGCTCGGCGGGCACGGCGGCCGTCGACCGTGGCGCGACGCGCATGCTGCTCGAGGTCGCCGACGACAACGCCCCTGCGCTCGCCCTGTACGCCGCCCACGGCTTCGAGCCGATCGCACGTCGGCGTGGCTACTACGGCCCCGGCCGGGACGCGCTCGTGCTGGAGGCGTCACTCCCCGCGAGCGTGGCGGGGCCGCCACGATGATGGCGGAGATCCGGTCGTGGCCGTGGGCCTGGGCGTGGCTGGCGCTCTTCGCGATCGTGCTGCTGCGCGCTGGAGCCACCTACGGCATCGGGCGCCTGGTCGCCACCGGCGTGCTGCGTCGGCGTGAGCCCGGGCCGCGGCTGCGGGCGGCCGCCGAGCGTGTGGACCGATGGGGCCCGCCGGTGGTGACCGCCAGCTTCCTGACGGTCGGCGCGCAGACCGTGGTGAACGCCGGGGCCGGTCTCGCCGGCATGACCTGGCCGCGCTACCTCGTCGGGCTGGTCCCCGGTGCCGCACTGTGGGCGACCGTCTGGAGCACGATCGGAGCCGGCGCGTTCCTCGTGGCGCTGCGCACCGGCAGCGAGCGCGGCGAGGCGGTCGCGATCGGCTGCGTCGCCCTGGTGCTCGTCGCGGTCGTCGCAGCACTTGCGTCGCGCCGTCGGCGTGGCAGTCTCGAAGCATGACCGACGGACCCATCGATTTCGACGCCCAGGACAACCGCGACGAGTCGGAGGTCCTCGACCAGCTCCAGCCCGACGACACGCTCGTCGACCGAGGGGTCGACGACGTGCTCGACGAGGGCTACTCCCCACCGGAGAAGTGGAGCGCGGGCGAGGGCTTCGGCACCACGCCCGACGAGGCGCTCGAGGGCGAGACCCTCGACCAGCGCGTCGCGCAGGAGGTTCCCGACGTCGATCCGTACGCCGACGTGGACCCCGAGGTCTACGACGACGAGGTGGGCGATGAGCGTTCCGGTCGCCTCGTCGCGCCCGACGAGGGACTCGGCGAGGACACCGAGAAGGCCCTGGTCGGCGACGACGTCGGCATCGACGGTGCTGCCGCCAGCGCCGAGGAGGCCGCCGTGCACGTCGTGGACGACGAGCCCGACGACCTGTCCGCCGGCTCGCCCGGGAGGTGAGAAGCGGGTCCGCGACCACCCCTTCGGTGCACATCTGTGCACTACGCTGACCCGCATGCGCGACATCACCTACCCGCCGGTCATCGTGACGGCCAAGACGCTGTTCAAGCTGCTGGGCATGTCGTTCCAGATGTCCGGCACCGAGCACGTGCCGCGCACCGGGGGAGCGATCCTCGCGGCCAACCACATCGGCTACGTCGACTTCGTCTTCGACGGCCTCGCCACGCAGCCGTCGGGTCGCCTGGTGCGGTTCATGGCGAAGAAGGAGGCCTTCGACCACCCGGTCGGTGGTCCGTTGATGCGGTCCTTCCACCACATCGAGGTCGACCGTGACGCCGGACAGGCGTCGTACGACAAGGCCGTCGAGTACGCGCGCTCCGGCGAGATCGTGGGCATCTTCCCCGAGGCGACGATCAGCCGCTCCATGGAGATCAAGGAGCTCAAGACCGGCGCCGTGCGGATGGCCGCCGAGGCGGGGGTCCCGCTCATCCCGATGGTCACGTGGGGCACACAGCTGCTGAAGACCAAGGGCCACGAGTCCGACATCTGGGGCCGCGGCAAGACGATCGCGCTGCACGTCGGTGAACCGATCCCGGTCACGGGTGAGGACCCGGTGGCCGAGACGCAGGTGCTGCGCGAGGCCATGACGGCGCTGCTCGACAAGGCGATCCGCGAGTACCCGGTCTCCCCGGAGGGGCAGTGGTGGGCCCCGGCCCGCTACGGCGGCACGGCCCCGACGCCGGAGGAGGCGGCCCGGCTGGACGCCGAGGAGAAGGCTCAGAAGGCCGCCCGTCGCGCCGCCAAGCAGGACGGGCAGTCCTCCTGACCGCACCCGGCGGTCCTCGGCGTTCGGCCCAGGACCAGGTCGGCCGCGGGCTCCACGGGGTCTGAGAGACTGGTCGGCGTGACTGAACCGATCGTCCTCGGCATCGAGTCGTCGTGCGACGAGACCGGCGTCGGCATCGTGCGGGGCACCGACCTGCTGGCGCACGCCGTGGCCTCCAGCGTCGAGGAGCACGTGCGATTCGGTGGCGTCGTGCCCGAGGTGGCCAGCCGGGCCCACCTCGAGGCGATGGTGCCCACCCTGGAGCAGGCGTACGCCCAGGCCGGCATCGACGTGCGCGACGTCGACGCCATCGCCGTCACCTGCGGTCCCGGTCTGAGCGGGGCGCTGCTGGTGGGCGTCGCCGCGGCCAAGGCGCTGGCGATCGCGCACGACAAGCCGCTCTACGGCGTCAACCACCTGGCCGCCCACGTGGCGGTCGACCAGCTCGAGCACGGTCGCTTCGACCGCCGGGTGGCCGCGCTGCTGGTGAGTGGCGGGCACACCGAGATCCTGCTCGTCGACGACATCGCCTCCGACATCACGATGCTCGGCACCACCATCGACGACGCGGCCGGCGAGGCCTTCGACAAGGTGGCGCGGCTGCTGGGCCTGCCGTACCCCGGCGGGCCGCACATCGACCGCGTCGCGCAGGAGGGCGACGGCACGGCCATCCGCTTCCCGCGGGGACTCACGGCCGCCAAGGACGCCGACCGGTACCGCTACGACTTCTCCTTCTCCGGACTCAAGAGCGCCGTGTCCCGGCACGTCCAGCACGAGCAGCGCATGGGGCGCGACATCGACGTCGCCGACGTCGCGGCCTCGTTCCAGGACGCCGTGGTCGACGTGCTGACCCGCAAGACCGTGCAGGCGTGCCGCGACCACGACGTCGACACCCTGGTCGTCGGGGGAGGGGTGGCCGCGAACGGGCGGCTGCGCCAGATGGTGCTCGAGCGGGCGTCGGTGGCCGGGATCGAGGTCCGTATCCCGAAGTCGGGTCTGTGCACCGACAACGGCGCGATGGTGGCGGCGCTCGGTGCCGAGGTCGTGTCGCGCGGCATCGCGCCGTCGTCGCTCGACCTCCCCGTCGACTCCAGCCTGCCCGTCACCCGCGTCGTCGCCTGAGCGTCCGCGGCGTGCCTGTGCACGGCTCCCGGCGCGGGGCGGCCGTCTCTGGCAGGCTGGCGCCGTGGCAGTCATCGAGGCACGAGGGCTCGGCAAGTCCTACGGCACCCGTCGCGCGGTCGACGACCTGAGCTTCACCGTGACGCCCGGCAGCGTCACGGGGTTCCTCGGTCCCAACGGCTCCGGCAAGTCCACCACCATGCGGCTCATGCTCGGGCTGGACCGGGGCGAGGGCCGCACCACGTTCGACGGCCGCACCTTCGGCGAGCTCGAGCAGCCCATGCGCCACGTCGGCGCGCTGCTGGAGGCCAAGCCCTTCCACCCCACGCGCCAGGCCCGCCACCACCTGCAGATGCTGGCGGTCGCGAACCGCATCGAGCGGCGTCGCGTCGACGAGGTCCTCGAGCTGGTCGGCCTGACCTCGGTCGCGAAGGGCCGACCCAAGAAGTTCAGCCTCGGCATGGGGCAGCGGCTGGGCATCGCGGCGGCACTGCTCGGCGACCCGCACACCCTCGTGCTCGACGAGCCCAGCAACGGGCTCGACCCCCAGGGCATCACCTGGCTGCGCCAGCTGCTCCGGCACCTCGCCGGCGAGGGCCGCTCCGTCTTCGTCTCCAGCCACCTGCTGCAGGAGATGGCGCTCCTGGCCGACGAGCTCGTGGTCGTGGGTCGCGGGCGCCTGCTGGCCAACGGTCCCGTGAGCGACTTCGTCGAGCACGGCGGCACGGTCCAGGTGCTGCTGCGCAGCCCCGACCTCCACCTCCTCGCCCCCGTCCTGACCGCGGCCGGGGCCACGCTCACCCCGGACGCCGACGGAGCCCAGGTCGTCTCCGGTCTCGACGCCGCCCGCATCGGCGACCTCGCGCACGAGCACGGCGTGCGCGTGCACGAGCTGTCCACCCGGCGGGCCACGCTGGAGGAGGCCTTCCTCGCGGCCACCGGTCTTGACGAGGAGTACAGGGGTGCGATCGCCGACCCGGGCCACGACCGCGAGGGCGGAGGAGAGCGATGATCGACGCCCTGCGCTACGAGGTGGCGCGCCTGCGCACCATCCGGTCCACCTACTGGATCCTCGGGGTGGCCTTCGCCTTCCAGCTCCTGCTCAGCGTGCTCATCGCCTGGAACCTCCCGGAGACCGGCCCGCTGTCGGGCGGCGACAACACGTTCGCGATCCTCGTGACCGTGGGGGCCTCGCTCGGCTTCGCCCCGTTGTTCATCGCCTACGTCATCGGCCTGCTCGGGGTGTTCTCGATGGGTCACGAGTACCGCCACGGCATGATCCGCGCGACGTTGACCGCCCTGCCGAGTCGCATCTCGGTCATGCTCGCGAAGATCCTCACCACGGCCGTGCTGTCGCTCGTGGCCGCGCTGGTGTGCGTGGGGATCGCGGCCCTCAGCGCCCTGGTGTTCGGGGTCGGCATGCCCACGTTCGAGGGGTTGCGCGACATCACCCTGGGCACCGTCCTCTACACGACCCTGTTCTCGCTCTCGGGGCTCGCGTTCGCCACGCTGACCCGGAACCAGACGGCGGCCGTGGCCATGCTGCTGCTCATCCCGTCGCTCGTCGAGGGCCTCGTGAAGGCGGTCGTCCTCGCGATCAAGGCCGCCTCCGACGACCCTTCGGGTCGTGGCGGACTCGTCGAGGTGCTGCGCTTCCTGCCCTACGACGCCGGCGGACAGATGTACACGCGCCTCTCCCTGGACAACGCCCTGCAGATCTTCGGCGTCGTCCCGTTCGGTCCGGTCGGGGGCGGTCTGGTCATGGCGGTCTTCGTGGTGGTGCTGCTCGTGCTGGGCACCGTCGCCTTCGTGCGGCGCGACGCCTGACCCCGCCTCCGCGGCGGTTCGGCGCGACGCCCCCCAGCCCGTCGATGGACGTCCTCCGGTCGGCCGGAACTCGGGACCTTGCTCCCCTGTCCCCGTGAGCCAGGTCACGTAGACTTTCTCCATGCCACGCACCTCGGAGCCCAGGGCGCACGAGCGGCAGCACGACGTCGCCGTACCGGCGGGCTCCGACCCGGACTCCCTGTCGCGCTGGCTCCGCCGCGCGCACGAGGAGTTCCTGACCTCGGGCACCACCGACGCGCCGGTGCGTTCGGTCGTGCGCGACTCCTGGAAGCGCAGCGTGGCCGGCGGCCTCGACCCCGAGACCGACCTGCCCCGAATCACGCTCGACGACGAGGCCCTGCGCGAGATCCGCGAGCACCACCCGCTGGCCCCCGGCCTGCCGGTCATCCGACGGCTGCTCGTCGAGAGCGCCGCCGACGCCGGGCTGCTCGTGGCGGTCAGCGACGCGGCCGGTCAGCTGCTGTGGGTCGAGGGTTCGTCGGGCCTGCGCTCACGGGCCGAGGCGATGCACTTCATGCCCGGCGCCGACTGGAGCGAGACGAGCGCCGGTACCAACGCGCCCGGCACCGCCCTGGCGATCGACCGGCCGGTGCAGATCTTCGGTCCCGAGCACCTCGGGCGCCAGGTGACGCCCTGGAGCTGTTCGGCGGCTCCCATCCACGACCCCGACACCGGTGCGATCCTCGGTGTCCTCGACGTGACCGGCGGAGCCGAGGTGGCCACGGCGCAGGGGCTGGGCTTCGTCCGCGCGACGGCTGCAGCCGTCGAGGCGGAGCTGCGGATCGCCCGGCTCCAGCCGAGCGCGTCGCCGCTGCAGGTCTCGAGCGGCTGGTCCGCCCCCCGGCTCGACGTGCTCGGCGTGCACGGCGCCACCCTGCAGGTCGGTCCGCTCACGTCGCGGCTCAGCGGACGCCACAGCGAGCTCCTGCTGCTGCTGACGCGGGCGCCCGACGGGCTCACCGCGGCCGAGCTGGGCGTGGCGCTGAGCGACGACGACCAGGCGCCGGTCACCATCCGCGCCGAGCTGTCGCGCCTGCGCGGGGTGCTCGGGCCCCTGGAGCTGGCGTCGCGGCCCTACCGCCTGCGCACGGCCGTGCGCACCGACGTCGACGAGGTGCGCGACCTGCTGCGCGACGGTCGGCTGCGCAGCGCCGTGGCGGCCTACCGCGGGCCGGTGCTGCCGGCCTCGACCGCCCCGGCGGTCGAGGAGCTGCGCGACGACCTGCACCTCGAGCTGGTCTCGGCCCTGCTGGCCAGCGACGACGCCGACGCCGTCCTGTCGTTCGCCGACACCCCGCACGGTCGTGACGACCTCGGGGTCTGGTCGCGGGCGCTGGAGATCCTCCCGACGACGTCACCCCGCTACGCGCAGGTCGCGGCCCACGTCGAGAAGCTCGACCGCGCGTTCGGCTGAGGGTCCGAGCTGCGGCTGGGTTTCCGCTTGCTGCTGCGTCGCTGCCGTGGGTCTTCACGTGCTGCTGCGTCGCTGTGGTCGCGAGTGGGCGTGGTCTCCGAAAGGGCCTCGACCGGAGCGGGGGGTCTCGGGTTGGTTGGGTCTGCGGGGCGCGGCTGGGATTCCGCTCGCTGCAGCGTCGCTGTGGCTCCGAGTCGGGTCGGTCTCCGAAAAGGGCCTCGACCGGAGCGGGGGGGCTCGGGTCGGTTGGGTCTGCGGGGCGCGGCCACGATTCTCCCTCTGCGCGGGATCGACCCACGATGCTTCCTTCGCGTGGACCGTGCCTCGCGAAGGAAGCATCGTGGCGCCAAAAAGGTCCCCGTACGGGCAGGGATTCTCATTCTGCTTGGAACGGTCCGCGCAAAGGGAGAATCCCTGCCCACCCGGCGCAGGAGAGGCCCCCGGCGGACGCAGGATTCTGCCTTCGTGCGCGGAAGCCCGAACGATGCTGCGTTCACGACGGGATCCGGACACCAACGCAGCATCCTTCGCCCCCTCACGCACGAACGCAGAACCTTGCGTCCCCCGGAGCCGCGCTCCGAGAGCCCGACCGACCCGGGACCCATCCGCCGGTCGAGGCCCTTTCGGAGACCGACCCGCCTCGCAGCCACAGCGACGCAGCCGCAGGTCGAAGCCCCACCCGCGGGAGCGCAGCCGCAGGTCGAAGCCCCACCCGCGGGAGCGCAGCCGCAGGGGAAGCCCCACTCGCGGGAGCGCAGCCGCAGGGGAAGACCCACTCACGGGAACGCAGCAGCGACCGAAGACCCACCCAGATCGACGCAGCAGCGGCCGGGGCAACCACCCCGCAACGTCGCCACAACGTCGTTGCAACGGTCCTGTGACTAGCGTCACGCCCACCTGATCCCACCCCCTCCGAGGAGCCACCATGAGCGTGTTCGCCCAGCCCGGTACCGACGGTTCCGTCGTCACCTACAAGTCGCGCTACGACCACTGGATCGGCGGCGAGTACAAGGCCCCCGCGAACGGCCAGTACTTCGAGAACGTCTCGCCGGTCAACGGCAAGGTCTTCTGCGAGATCGCCCGCGGGACCGCCGAGGACATCGAGGCCGCCCTCGACGCCGCCCACGCCGCCGCACCCGCGTGGGGCAAGACGTCCGTGGCCGAGCGTGCCGTCGTCCTGAACAAGATCGCCGACCGCATCGAGCAGAATCTCGAGATGCTCGCTGTGGGCGAGACGTGGGACAACGGCAAGCCGGTCCGCGAGACCATGGCCGCCGACCTCCCGCTCGCCGTCGACCACTTCCGGTACTTCGCCGGTGCGATCCGGGCGCAGGAGGGTCACCTGTCGCAGATCGACGACGACACCGTGGCCTACCACTTCCAGGAGCCGCTGGGCGTCGTCGGCCAGATCATCCCGTGGAACTTCCCGATCCTCATGGCCGTCTGGAAGCTGGCACCCGCGCTGGCCGCCGGCAACGCCGTCGTCATCAAGCCCGCCGAGCAGACGCCTGCCTCGATCATGCTGCTGATGGAGCTGATCGCCGACCTGCTGCCCCCGGGCGTCGTCAACGTGGTCAACGGCTTCGGCACCGAGGCCGGGGCCCCGCTGGCCTCCTCCAGCCGGATCCGCAAGATCGCCTTCACCGGCGAGACCACCACGGGTCGTCTGATCATGCAGATGGCCAGCCAGAACCTCATCCCCGTCACGCTGGAGCTCGGCGGCAAGAGCCCCAACGTCTTCTTCGAGGACGTCGCGGCCAAGGACGACGCGTTCTACGACAAGGCGCTCGAGGGCTTCACGATGTTCGCCCTGAACCAGGGCGAGGTCTGCACCTGCCCGAGCCGCGCACTGATCCAGAACTCGATCCTCGAGCAGTTCCTGCCCGCCGCCACCGAGCGGACCAAGCAGATCAAGCAGGGCAACCCGCTCGACACCGACACCATGATCGGTGCGCAGGCCAGCAACGACCAGCTGGAGAAGATCCTCAGCTACTTCGAGATCGGCGTGCAGGAGGGTGCTCGCATCATCACCGGTGGTGAGCGGGTGGACCTCGGCGGCGACCTTTCGGGCGGCTACTACGTGGCGCCGACGATCTTCCAGGGCCACAACAAGATGCGGGTCTTCCAGGAAGAGATCTTCGGCCCCGTCGTCTCGGTCACCGGGTTCGACGGCTACGACGACGCCATGAGCATCGCCAACGACACGCTCTACGGCCTCGGTGCCGCGGTGTGGTCGCGCGACACCAACACGGCGTACCGCGCCGGTCGCGACATCCAGGCGGGCCGCGTGTGGACGAACAACTACCACGCGTACCCGGCGCACGCGGCCTTCGGTGGCTACAAGTCCTCCGGCATCGGCCGCGAGAACCACCTGATGATGCTCGACCACTACCAGCAGACGAAGAACCTGCTGGTGAGCTACTCCAACAACGCCCAGGGCTTCTTCTGAGCCGACAGCACTGACGTCTCGAGGTCCGGCCCCAGGGTCGGACCTCGAGGTCGTCGTCCACCCGCCCCATCCGAAGGAGCCGTCATGAACGTCGAGCGCATCGCGATGACCGAGAAGGCCGCCGACCTCCTGCGCGAGCTCCGGACGTCGCACGGCAAGCCCCTGATGTTCCACCAGTCGGGCGGCTGCTGCGACGGGTCGGCACCCATGTGCTTCACCCAGGGCTTCTACATCGTGGGGCCCACCGACGTGCACCTGGGCGACCTCGACATCGGTCCCGAACCGGGCATCGACGAGGCCGGCGTGGTGCCGGTGCACATCTCGCGCGAGCAGTTCAACTACTGGTCCCACACCCACATCACGATCGACGTGGTGCCCGGTCGCGGTGCCGGCTTCTCGATCGAGGGGCCCACGGGCAAGCGGTTCATCATCCGCTCGCGCATCTTCACCGAAGAGGAGACCGCAGCCCTGGTGCCGGTGGTCTGAGCCGCGGGTCACAGCGCGGATCTCGGCATTGTCGGTGCACGACCTCGACCGACGTGGCACGGTCGGTCGGTGACCTGGACGACCGCTGCCCGACGACTGGTCGCACTCGTGATCATCCCGGCGGCGGTCACGACGTCGGTGCACCTCGGTACCGCCGCTGCCGCGCAGGCGGGCACGGTGGTCCCCGACGGCTCGAGCGAGGCGTCGGCCGCGGCGTCGTGCTGGGAGGTCAAGCAGGTCGAGCCCTCGGCCACCGACGGCGTCTACTGGCTGCTGACCCCGCAGCTGCGGACGCCCACGCAGTTCTACTGCGACATGACGACCGACGGCGGTGGCTGGGTGCTCGTCGGTCGGGGTCGCGACGGCTGGCGCTGGGACGGCGACGCCCAGGGCACCCCGGCGCAGATCGCGAAGGCGCCGGCGGGACCGTCGGCGTTCGCACCGAAGAAGCTGTCGACGGCGACGGTCGACGCCCTGCTGGGTGGCAAGCGCGTCGACGCCCTCACCGACGGCATCCGCCTGCGTCGTGCCGCGAACGCCGAGGGAGCGTCGTGGCAGGACGTGCGGCTGCGGATCCGTTCGCTGGCCTCGTGGTCGTGGGCCTTCGGCGCCGGCCACCCGCTCACCTCGGCCTCGTTCGACGGTACGTCGTTCTCCGGCGCCACCTCGCGTGACGCCGGCACGACGTCGACGACCGCCGCCAACCGCTTGCGTCGGGTCTGGACCTACGAGTCGCAGGCCAACGGCTGGGTTCGTGGGTTCAACCACGGACAGGCCGTCGCCGGGAGCACCGGATCCTCGTCCTACCTCTACGCGACGGGCAGCGGCTACGCGACGCCCTTCACGCAGGTCTTCGTCCGCCCGCGGCTGCGCCAGTCCGACCTCTCGTTCGCGACCGTTCCCGACACCGGGACCGATGAGGTCACCGCGCTGCCCGTGGCCAGGAGCGGGTCGCTGGCCCAGCCGTGGGGTGTCACCGGCACCGGGTCCGGCGGCACCGGCGAGCTCGGCACGGAGGTGCAGGCGTTCGCGCAGGTGGGCAACACGATGTACGTCGGCGGCAACTTCACCACCGTGCGCAACCAGTCGGGGTCCCAGAGCCTCAAGCAGTCCTACCTCGCCGCGTTCGACGCCACGACGGGTGAGTGGATCTCGTCGTTCCGTCCGAGCCTCAACCGCCAGGTCCGGGCCCTGGCCGCTCTGCCCGACGGCCGCCTGGCGGTCGGCGGCGACTTCACGTCCGTGAACGGCGTCCTGCGACGCAGCGTGGCCGTCTTCACCACCTCGGGCGCCCTCGACCGGACCTGGACGGCGGGGGTCGTGCGCCGTACCGGGGACGAGAAGGCGTCCGTGCGCGCGATGGACGTGGCCGGGGGGCGCCTCTACCTCGGCGGACGGTTCACCCACGTCGTGCGAGGGTCGGCGTCGTCGGCCATGCCCTACGTCGCCCGGATCAAGTTCAGCACCGGCAGCGGGGACGGGGCGTGGAAGCCGCGCATCAACGGCACCGTGGCCGACCTCGACGTCGCAGCGGACGGCAGGCGCGTCTACCTCGCGGGCTACATGACCAAGGCAGCGGGACGGACCGTGCGCAAGGGCCTCGCGCTCAGCACGGCCTCGGGCGCAGGCATCGCGTCACCGGCCTGGAAGCCTCGCTACAGCACCACGGGCACGGCGACGTACCAGCAGGCGGTCCGGCAGGTCGGGTCCCGCGTCTGGCTGGGCGGCTCGCAGCACAGCATGTTCGCGTACGACGCGAGCACCCTGGCGCTGAAGGCCGCGCACCTCACCCGGGCGGGCGGTGACCTGCAGGCGATCGGCGACAACGGCCGGATCGTGTACGGCGGCTGCCACTGCGGTGACTGGAGCTACACCGGCGCCACGAGCTACGACACGCTGAAGGTCGGGTCCACCTCGGTGGCCTGGAAGCAGGCGGGCAAGATCTCGCTGCTCGGTGCCTGGGACAACACCACCGGCGCCTTCGTCACCACCTTCGCGCCGCAGTGGA
>NZ_JAVTJF010000019.1:0-9809 GCF_031843905.1 Aeromicrobium sp. WCS2018Hpa-31
CAGGGCAGGACCCGACCAGGCCGGCGCAGCCGCAGGGCAGGACCCGACCAGGCCGACTCACCCGCAGGGCAGGACCCGACCGGGCCGACTCACCCGCAGGGCAGGACCCGGCCAGGCCGACGCAGCCGGCCGATCGGGGCGGACCGTCAGTCCAGCACGACGCGGTCGAACGTGGCCGTCGTGTACCGCACCGCGCACGACACGGCGTCGCCCACGGCGGGTGTCGCGGCTGAGGCGGGCAGCAGCACCTGCGAGGCGTGCATGTGCGGCGGCTCGGCGAACCAGCGCTGCCGGCCGTCGACGGTGAAGGGGCTCAACGCCAGCCCGGCCGCCTCGAGGCTGCCCTTGGCGAACGTCTTGCCCCGCTGGACCACGCCCACGCCCGCGCGGGGCGCCTCGAGGCCGACGCCGTGGCTCGTGCCGCCGGAGATCACCAGCAGGTAGCCGTCGCGCGGCATGGGGCGCTGGCGGTACCCGACGCGCTCTCCGCGCGAGACGCGGTGGACGTCGAGCACCCGGGCACGCACGTCGAGCGCTCCGAGGTCGCCGAGCCACAGCGACGTGCCCACGCGGGGCCGCACCGTGAGGCCGGGGCGCCGCTCGCGCAGCTGGTCGAGCTCGCTCGGACCGAGGTGCGACACGAAGAACGTGGAGGTCTCGAGCTGCGAGGCCTCCAGGGCGGCGGCCCACGACTCGGCCTCGGCGAGGTTGCTGCCGGTCATCGGCAGGTGGGCGGCGAAGCCCTCGACCTGCAGCTCGCCGAGGGCGGCGACCGCCGCGGCCAGCTCGTGCCGGTCGAGCCCGTGGCGGGCCATCGAGGTCTCGCCCTCGACGACGACCCGGGCCCCCGGTCGCACCCGTGCCAGGGCGGTCACGTCCTCGACGCGACCGATTGTGTGCACGACGCGCGGGTCGGCGAGCGCCTGCTCCACGGCCGAGCCGTCCAGGAACGGACGCCACGGTCCGAGCACCATCACGTCGCCGCAGAAGGTCGCCAGCGCCTCGGGCACCTCGGCGTACACGCCGACCGCCACGGTGTCGGCACCCAGCGCGGTGCTCTCCGCCGCCAGTCGTTCGCGGCCGAACCCGTACCCGTTGCCCTTGATCACCGGGACCAGCCCGGGCAGCCGCGCGGCGGTGGCCGTCAGGTGCCGACGCCACCGCTCGGCGTCCACGTGCAGCTCGAACGTCATCGTTCTCTCCCCCCTGTGGCGTTGTGAAGGGTTTCCGACGATTCCCGCGACGAGAAACGTCGGGAACCCCTCGAAACGCGGCTCACCTGGACGGCGCGCTTCATCCTCGTCTCCTCATGTCGCGACTGCGTCGCGCATTCGTCGCTCGGCTGACGTGCGAACGTCGCTGCCTGGGTGCACGTCCTGCGTGACCCCGACGGGCGACGCTCCCACGTCATCCTCGTCTCCTCATGTAAGCCGTGAAGGCGGCGTAGAGGGGGCGGTTGAGGGGAAGGTCCCACTCGCCGAGGTACTCCACCGCCTGGCCGCCCGTGCCGACCTTGAACTGGATGAGGCCGACGTGCGGGTCGTCGGGGTCGAGGGTGTCGGTGATGCCGCGCAGGTCGTAGACGGTGGCGCCGGCGGCCAGGGAGTCGCGCATCATCTGCCACTGGACGGCGTTCGAGCCGCGCACCTCGCGCTTGGCCGACGTGGACGCGCCGTAGGAGTACCAGGCGTGCGTGCCGACGCGGACGAGCGTCGTGGCCGCCACCAGGTCGCCCTCGTGGTGCGCCAGGTACAGCCGCATCCGGTCGGGGTCCTCGGCGTTCAGCGCGTCCCACATCGTCAGGAAGTAGCCGAGGGGGCGGGGCGTGAAGTGGTCGCGCTCCGCCGTCTCGGTGTAGACGCGGTGGAACGCCTCGACGTCGTCGCGCGAGCCGAGCGTGACCTCCACGCCGGCCTTCGCCGCCTTGCGGATGTTGCGGCGCCACAGCTGGTTCATCCCCGCCAGCACCTGGTCCTCGGTGAGTGCGGTGCCGTCGGCGTCGGCGAGCGGGAGCCAGAAGTTGTACTGCGGCTGGCCCGCGCTGAACCCGCCCTCCGTGGCGAGCCGTCGCCAGCCGAGGTCGCTCAGCCGGTCGGCGACGGCCAGCGCATCGGCGTCGTTGACGTCGGCCGGGACCTCGCCGAGCGTGCCGAGGGCGGAGTCGGCCACCGCCGCCTTGACGGTGGCGGCGTGCCAGCGTCGGGTGACGACGGGCGGGCCCATCCGGATGCCGAAGGCCTTCTTGGCCTTGAGGTGTGCCGCGAGCGGTGCGAGCCAAGCGCCCAGGTCGTCACCGGCCTCGAGCCACGGCAGCACGGGCCCCTCGGGCAGGTAGGCGAGGAAGCGCTTGACCTTCGGGACCTGGCGGTAGAGCACGAGCGCGGCGCCGACGACGGCACCGGACGCGTCGACCCAGCCGACGGACTCCGCACCCCACTCGGCCTTGACCTGCGCCCACGCGGGGGTCTGCAGGAAGGAGACGGAGGGGCGGCTCGCGACGAAGTCGAGGTGCTCCTCGCGGGTGATCGTGCGGACGGTCACGGATGCGGGGCTCACCCGGCCGAAACTACCAGCGTCGAGCACGGCCGCAGAATCAGTTAGGCTAACCTAAGCAAGCCCGTCGGGCGCCCCGTGCGCGGCGCTCGCGGCCACGCACCGCTCCCCAGCTCTCGGAGGAACCATGCCCACCGCCGCACCGGCGATCTGCACCGCCACCGTCGTCCGGAAGGTGCGGCTGTCGGCGCACCTGGTCACCGTGACGCTGCGACCGGACACCTTCGTCTCGACGGGAGTCCCGGACGAGTACGTGCGGCTGCTCATCGCCCCCGAGGGCGCCGAGCTCGCGATCCCCCAGTACGACGAGAACTGGGTCATGAGCCTGCCCGAGGGCGCGGTCGAGCCGGCCGCGCGCGTCTACACGATCTCCGACCACCGGGTGGTCGACGGAGCACCGGAGATCGACATCGACATCGCCGTGCACGAGCGCGGCGTCGGCTCGGACTGGGCGCGCAGCTGCGTCACCGGCGACCGGGTGGGCCTCATGGAGCCGCACGGCCTGTACGCCGCCCCCGACGACACGGCCTGGCAGCTGCTCGTCGCCGACATCACCGGTCTTCCGGCGCTGGCCCGCATCCTGCGTGGGCTGCGGCCGGGGCAGCAGGTCGAGGCCGTCGTGGTCCTCACCGACGAGCGCGACCGCATCGCCCTGCCCAGCCCGGCCGACGTCGACGTCCGCTGGGTGGTCGTGGACCGAGAGACCGACATCTGCGGCGCCCTCGAGGCGGCCGTCACCGAGCGGGACCTGCCCCGCGGGGGCGAGGTGAGCGCCGACGTCCCGGCCAGCCGGTACGTGTGGCTCGCCGGCGAGGCCAGGGCCAGCCGCGGGGCGCGACGTCGGCTCCGGCGCGACCTCGGCTGGCCGCAGGCGGACTTCTACACCTGCGGGTACTGGCAGATCGAGGCCGAGCAGTGGAACGCCCGCTACGAGCAGGTGGCCGAGGAGGTGGACGCGCAGGCCCGGCAGGCGTACGTCGAGCTGGCCGACACCGACCAGGGCGCCTACCTCGACGCCATCGAGGAGATCTACGAGAAGGCCGGGCTCTGACGGGAGCCACGGACGACCGGACCGCCGCGGTCACGGGCCGGGGGGTCGCACCTAGCGACGCAGGAGCGACCCGACGAGGTGCGACAGCTCGCGCATCCTCACCACGCGGGCCGCGGCGAGGTAGCCCAGGCCACCCAGCGCACCGCCCACCGCGAGCACGACGAGTCCGCCCTCGGGGGTGTCCCGCGGCACGCCGACGGAGTCGAGCGCGGCGGTGGCGCCGAGCATGAGCGCGGCGGCGACCCCGCACGCGACCACGAGCTTGAGCAGGAAGCGGCGGGTCTCGGCATCGACCAGGCCGCCACCCAGCCGACGCGACAGCAGCGTCGTCGACAGCACGGTCCCCACGGCGTAGGCGACGCCGAACGCGAGGGCGAGCCGGGGCGCGAACTCGTCGGGCTCGGCCCCCCGCGTGAAGCCGATGGCCGCGGCGACGTTGACGGCGGCGATCACGACCTGGACGAGGAACGGGGTGCGCGTGTCCTCGTCGGCGTAGAAGCCGCGCAGCACCATGTAGTGGATCGTGAAGAACAGCAGCGCGAGGGCGAACGCGGCCATGGTGGCGCCGATGGCCGGTGCGCTGACCCGCAGCGTGGGCGCGAAGCCGAGCACGGCCGCGGCGGGGACGCCCAGGCACGCCAGGGCGGCGGCCAGCGGGGCGATCACGGCCAAGGTGATGCGCGCGGTGCGCTGCAGCTCGAGCACCATCCGGTCGTACCGGTGGTCCTGGGCCAGGGCGGAGATCGTGGGGATGATCGCGGTCACCAGCGAGACGGTGATGACGCCGTGCGGCATCTGGCTCACGAGGTAGCCGAGGGCGTACACGTTGGCCCCTGCGCCGTCGGCGCCCTGGCTGGCTCCGGTCAGCGTGCCCTTCGAGCCGAGCCGCTGGACGACGATGTAGGCCACCTGGTTGGCGGCGATGAAGCCGAGCGTCCACAGCCCGAGCCGCAGGGTGTGACCCAGCCCGACGCCGCGGAAGTCGAACCGCGGCGAGAACCGGAACCCGGCGGCACGCAGCGAGGGCAGCAGTGCGAGGAACTGCGCGACGATGCCGGCCGTGGCGCCCAGGCCCAGCAGGACCGCCTCGTTCGTCGTGAAGCCGCCGCTGCCCGCGGCATGGCCGTGGACGACCAGGAACACGCCGAGCGACAGCATGGCCACGACGTTGTTGACGATCGGCGCCCACATCATCGGCCCGAACCGGCGGCGAGCATTGAGGATCTGGCCCACCAGCACGAACGCGCCGTAGAAGAAGACCTGCGGCATGCACAGGTACATGAGCAGCTGCGCCGACTCCCGCTGCGCGGCCAGCTCGGGCTCGAACAGCTCGGCGTCGAACACGACCCGCATGATGAGCGGGGCGAGTGCGACGAGCGCGAGGGTCGCGACCCCGAGCACCAGCAGCCCGAGGGTGAGGATGCGGTTGGCGTAGGCGTCGCCGCCGTCGGCGTCGGAGCGCATGGCGCGCACGAGCTGGGGGACGAGCACGACGTTGAACACGCCGCCGGCCAGCAGGATGTAGAGGGCGTTCGGGACGGTGTTGGCGATCTCGAAGAGGTCGCCGTTCAGCGCCGCACCGATGGTGAAGGCCAGCAGGAAGCTGCGACCCAGGCCGGTGAAGCGCGAGACGATCGTGCCGAGCGCCATCCACGCGCTCGCCCGCGCGACGTCCGACTGGGCGGGTGAGTCCTCGCCGGAGGGATGCTCGGGAGGCAACGGTGCCTCGGGGGCTGCGGCCTCGTGCGCCAGCGCGTCGGCCGGCTCGGCCTCGCCGGGCTCGTCACCGTCGTGGGGGCGCGGGGGCTCACTCATCGGGCTCGCCCCGGTCGAGTGCGTCCCCACGGCCGCGACCGCGCAGGAACCGGCGGCCGAGCGCGAACAGCACGAACAGGCCCGCCGCCCCCATCAGGGCCCACAGTGCGATGCCGACCCGGCTGGAGCGCACGTTGAAGGAGTCGGCCTGGCCGACCGGGGTGCCGCCGCTGGTGATGAGCTGCGCCGTGAAGGTCGACGACGTCTGCTCGCCGACGTCGACGGTGACGGTGAGCGTGCGCCGCTCACCGGCCTCGACCTCGACGGGCTCGACGTCGGGCACCGTGAGCGCGGGGTTGCTCGTGTTGATCCGCACCCCGACGCGGACGGGGTCGTCGGTGTCGTTGCTCACGGTGAGCGGGAAGGTGCCCTGCGAGCTCGACAGCGTGATCGCCGGCGGTCCCTCGACCTGCAGCCCGTCGAGCGCGGCACGGGTGCGCCGCAGCTGGTCGACGGCGGCCTCCGCACCCGTGTCGCGGTCGCGGCGCCACGCCACCGAGAGTAGCTCGGCGACGGTGCGGTCGGTGCGCGCCGTGACGTCGTCGGCGTCCACCACCAGGTCGGCGACGACCGACGCAGCACGCACGAGGTCCTCGACGGCACGCAGCTGTCGCCCACGCAGGGGCGTGGCGTCGGAGGTGCGCGGGACGGACCCCGTGTACGACGCGCGGCCGGTCGAGAGCAGGTCCTCCAGGTCGCTCGGCGTGACGAAGTCGGGCGTGAAGGCGCCCGAGAACGAGCCCGCCTCGGTGCCGCCGGGGTTCCAGGTGGGGTCGATGAGGACGAAGGCGTCGGCCTTGGACTGCCGGTCGCCACGCCGTTCGAGCGAGGCGAACGCGGCCTCGCTCACCAAACGCTGGCGCAGGGTCGCGACGGTCTTGGACCCGGGCACGCCGACGTCGAGCCCGGCGTTGACGAACAGCGGGACCGGTCCCTCGTCGGTGCGGCGGGTGACGATGGAGCCCAGGCGCGGCTCCCAGTCGGGCACGGCGTCGCGGGTGACCACCACCGGCCGTTCGCCGCCGTCACGCACCTCGCTGAGCAGGCGCGACGTGACACCGGTGCGGGTGGGCCAGGTGACCCGTCGCCCGGTGAGCTGGAACCGGGCCAGGGTGCCGGACGTGGCGCGGTCGACGGTGGCGGCGAGCTGGGCGGCGTCGTCGGACGTGCTGATGGCCAGCACGTCGGGGCGGGCGTAGTCCAGGGACCAGGTGGTGACCCGGCGGGAGAGCTCGGTCAGGTCCGTCAGGAAGGTGCGCGCAGCCGCGCGCTGGACGGCGGTGACCTGCACGCCCTCCGGCAGTCGGCGGCCCTCGGCGAGGTCGTCGAGCCCGACGAGCAGGGCCGGGTCGAGCACGATGGTGGTGCCCGGGCCTGGGGCCTGCCGAGCCCGGTCGAGCAGGTTGCGCAGCTGGCCCCCGGGCGAGACGCGCTCGGCCAGGTCGGGTGCGTCGAGGTAGGTGCCGTCGGGGCCGATCCGGTCCGGCATGACGAACGGCCACACGAGACCACCCGGCACGCGGGGCGAGGTGTCGTCGATGCGCGGAAGGAACGTGGTGGCACGCGCGATGGCGTTGGTGTCGCGGGTGCCGTCCTCACCGGTCGCCAACACCTGCACGCCGACCGGGTAGACGCCCTCGGCGCCGTTGATCCTCAGGTCCTCGTAGGGCACCTGGACGCGGAACGGCCGGGTCGAGCCCGGCTCGAGGGTGCCCACCTCGTCGATCGCGTCGAGCTCCACGACGCGCTGGCCGGTGTAGGTGGCCTCGCTCTCCACGGCGTCGGTGACCTGCTGCCGGGTCGTGAACGGCGCGGGCGCGATCACCAGGTAGGCCTGCGCCTTCGTCCAGCGCTCGTCACCGGAGTTCGTGACGAGTCCGCTCAGGGTCACCGTGGCTCCGTCGCGCAGCTCGGTGGGGCTCACGCCGGTGATGCGGATCGAGACGTCGGGGTCGATGGCGGCCTGGGCGGCCGGCGCGCCGACGAGGGCCGCACCCCAGCCGACCACGGCCGCGAGGACGGCGGCGACCCAGCGGTGGAGGGAGCGCGGGCCCGGACGCAGACGTCGGCCCGGGTTCGTCACCCGGCCCATCGTAGTGGCCGCACCTGTGCGCCCCGGGGACGCGGCACGTCGGCAGTGCCGCGCCCACCACGCACCCCGGCACCGGTGCCCGGACACTAGACTCTCCCCCCGTGCCCGACCCTCAGCCGACGACCGACGACCCCGCCGTGCGCGCGGCCGTGGCCGCGGTGCTGGACGAGCACCCCGTGCTCGCCGACCTGGGCGCCCTGTTCGAGGCCGCCGGGCACGAGCTCGCCCTCGTCGGCGGACCCGTCCGCGACGCCCTGCTCGGCCGCGCGGTCAACGACCTGGACCTGACCACCTCGGCGCGCCCCGACGACGTGGAGCGCATCGTGGCCGGCTGGGCCGACGCCGTGTGGGACGTCGGCCGCGAGTTCGGGACGCTCGGCCTGCGCAAGGGTGGCGACCAGATCGAGATCACGACGTACCGGGCCGACGCCTACGACGTGTCGTCGCGCAAGCCGCAGGTGGCCTTCGGGGACCGGCTCGAGGGAGACCTGTCGCGCCGCGACTTCACGGTCAACGCGCTCGCCGTGCGGCTCCCGTCGGCGCAGTTCGTCGACGAGTTCGGGGGCCTCGCCGACCTCGCGGCCGGGCTGCTGCGCACGCCCGTGACCCCGGAGCAGTCCTTCAGCGACGACCCGCTGCGGATGATGCGCGCGGCCCGGTTCGCCTCCCAGCTGGGCTTCGGGGCCGACGACGCCACGGTGTCGGCCATGACCGCCATGGCCGACCGGATCGAGATCGTGTCGGCCGAGCGGGTGCGCGACGAGCTCGTGAAGCTGGTGTGCGGTGGCGACCCGGTGGCCGGGCTCCGGCTCCTCGTCGACACCGGCCTGGCCGAGCACGTGCTGCCCGAGCTGCCGGCGTTGCGGCTGACCGCCGACGAGCACCACCGTCACAAGGACGTCTACGAGCACTCGCTCACCGTGCTGGAGCAGGCGGTCGAGCTGGAGCACCGGCTCGACCACCGTCCCGACTTCGTGGTCCGGTTCGCCGCGCTCGTGCACGACATCGGCAAGCCCCGCACCCGTCGCTTCGTCGACGACGGCACGGTGACGTTCCACCACCACGACGTGGTGGGCGCCAAGATGACGCGCAAGCGGATGAAGGCGCTCCGATTCAGCAACGACCAGATCGACCAGGTCAGCCTGCTCGTGGAGCTGCACCTGCGCTTCCACGGCTACGGCTCGGGGGAGTGGACCGACGCGGCCGTCCGTCGCTACGTGCGCGACGCGGGCGACCAGCTGGAGCGGCTGCACATCCTCACCCGCGCCGACTGCACCACCCGCAACCGGCGCAAGGCGCAGCGTCTGCAGCGCACCTACGACGACCTGGAGCGCCGCATCGAGGTCCTGGCCGCCCAGGAGGAGCTCGACGCGATCCGCCCCGACCTCGACGGCAACCAGATCATGGAGATCCTCGGCATCGGGCCCGGTCGCGAGATCGGCGAGGCGTACCGGTTCCTGCTCGACCTGCGGATGGACCGTGGACCGCTCGGTGAGGACCTGGCTGCCGAGGCGCTGCGCGCGTGGTGGTCGGCGCGCGGCTGACGTCCAGGCCTGTGGCGGGGGCTGAGGTCCAGGTCTACGGCGGGGGCTGACGTCCAGGCGGCGTGAGCGACCCGCGGCTGGCTCTCGTCGCTCGACTGCGCACGGACCTGCGGCTGCGTCGACACGGCTCGTCGTGGGGGCGTTCTCGAAAGGCCTCGACGGGGCGGTGGCGTCCGGGGCGGCCGAGCCCTCCGGCTGCCCCCATCGGTGGATCGTCAACATCTGGAGTGGTTCTGCGGTTGCTGAGCCACCGATGCACTCGTGGGGCCGCCCCATCGGTGGATCGTCAACCTCTGGCGGGTTCCTGCGGTTGCTGAGCCACCGATGCAACGGTGGTGCCGCCCTCATCGGTGGATCGTCAACGTCTGGAGTGATTCTGCGGTTGCTGAGCCACCGATGCCCCCCCGAGCGGTGACTTCTCCACCCTTTGCCCCGCCGAGCGGTGACTTCTCCACCTTCTCAGCGCTGAGAAGGTGGAGAACGCACCGCCCGGGTGGGCAGACATACCGATTCGGTGGAGAACTCACCGCTCGGGGGGCAGGAAGCCCTCCCCGCACCCCGCAGGCCCGGTCGCGACGCTGGGCCTCGCCCGGTCGAGGCCTTTCGGAGGCCGACCCGGCCAGGAGCCACGCCGACGCAGCCCCACCCCACCGAGGAGCCACGCCGACGCAGCCCCACCCCACCGAGGAGTCACGGCAGCGCAGCCCCACCCCACCGAGGAGCCACGCCGACGCAGCCCCACCCCACCGAGGAG
>NZ_JAVTJF010000020.1:0-5082 GCF_031843905.1 Aeromicrobium sp. WCS2018Hpa-31
TTGTGGTCTTGATGCTGTGGCGAGTTTTGAAATTCCGACAATTGACTGTCAGCAGTCAGTTCTCAGGAATCAAACCGAGTAGTGATGTAGCCCGTTTTACGGGTGCATTTTCAACGGAGAGTTTGATCCTGGCTCAGGACGAACGCTGGCGGCGTGCTTAACACATGCAAGTCGAGCGGTAAGGCCACTTCGGTGGTACACGAGCGGCGAACGGGTGAGTAACACGTGAGCAACCTGCCCTTCTCTTCGGAATAAGCGTTGGAAACGACGTCTAATGCCGAATATGACTTCCTTTTGCATGATTGGAAGTGGAAAGCTCCGGCGGAGAGGGATGGGCTCGCGGCCTATCAGCTAGTTGGTGTGGGTAATGGCCCACCAAGGCGACGACGGGTAGCCGGCCTGAGAGGGTGACCGGCCACACTGGGACTGAGACACGGCCCAGACTCCTACGGGAGGCAGCAGTGGGGAATATTGGACAATGGGCGAAAGCCTGATCCAGCAACGCCGCGTGAGGGATGACGGCCTTCGGGTTGTAAACCTCTTTCAGCGGGGACGAAGCGAAAGTGACGGTACCCGCAGAAGAAGGACCGGCCAACTACGTGCCAGCAGCCGCGGTAATACGTAGGGTCCGAGCGTTGTCCGGAATTATTGGGCGTAAAGGGCTCGTAGGCGGTCTGTCGCGTCGGGAGTGAAAACTCAGGGCTCAACCCTGAGCGTGCTTCCGATACGGGCAGACTAGAGGTATGCAGGGGAGAACGGAATTCCTGGTGTAGCGGTGGAATGCGCAGATATCAGGAGGAACACCGGTGGCGAAGGCGGTTCTCTGGGCATTACCTGACGCTGAGGAGCGAAAGCATGGGGAGCGAACAGGATTAGATACCCTGGTAGTCCATGCCGTAAACGTTGGGCGCTAGGTGTGGGGACCTTCCACGGTCTCCGTGCCGCAGCTAACGCATTAAGCGCCCCGCCTGGGGAGTACGGCCGCAAGGCTAAAACTCAAAGGAATTGACGGGGGCCCGCACAAGCGGCGGAGCATGCTGATTAATTCGATGCAACGCGAAGAACCTTACCTGGGTTTGACATATACCGGAAAGCTGCAGAGATGTAGCCCCCCTTGTGGTCGGTATACAGGTGGTGCATGGCTGTCGTCAGCTCGTGTCGTGAGATGTTGGGTTAAGTCCCGCAACGAGCGCAACCCTCGTCCTATGTTGCCAGCACGTCATGGTGGGGACTCATAGGAGACTGCCGGGGTCAACTCGGAGGAAGGTGGGGATGACGTCAAGTCTTCATGCCCCTTATGTCCAGGGCTTCAAGCATGCTACAATGGCCGGTACAAAGGGCTGCGAAACCGTAAGGTGGAGCGAATCCCAAAAAGCCGGTCTCAGTTCGGATTGGGGTCTGCAACTCGACCCCATGAAGTCGGAGTCGCTAGTAATCGCAGATCAGCAACGCTGCGGTGAATACGTTCCCGGGCCTTGTACACACCGCCCGTCACGTCATGAAAGTCGGCAACACCCGAAGCCGGTGGCCCAACCCTTGTGGAGGGAGCCGTCGAAGGTGGGGCTGGCGATTGGGACGAAGTCGTAACAAGGTAGCCGTACCGGAAGGTGCGGCTGGATCACCTCCTTTCTAAGGAGCACTTGGCCTGCCGGTTCGCCGGTAGGTCCATTGCACTGAACGTGGACGTTCGTTCCACGCAGTGCAGCTCACTAGTGGACGTCGACTATTTGGCCGGCTGTGGATCGATCGTCGTCAGTACATCTCCTTCTGGGAGAACGGAACCTCGACGTGAGGACGCAGTTTGGCTTGGCGCACTGTTGGGTCCTGAGGGATCAGGCTTCGGCTTGACCCTTGGACCGCACATCCCGATGAACCATTCGCCTCTTGGGGCGGGTAGGCGTCGGATCTCGTGTGGGACCGAACGTATCTTGAGAACTTCACAGTGGACGCGAGCATCTTGTAGCAACAACAAGCTACTAAGTGCACATGGTGGATGCCTTGGCATCGAGAGCCGATGAAGGACGTTGGAGTCTGCGAAAAGCCCCGGGAAGGTGACAACCGACCTGTGATCCGGGGATGTCCGAATGGGGAAACCCACCTGGAGGAAAGTCCAGGTACCTCTGCCTGAACACATAGGGCAGCTGGAGGGAACGCGGGGAAGTGAAACATCTCAGTACCCGCAGGAAGAGAAAACAACCGTGATTCCGGAAGTAGTGGCGAGCGAAACCGGAAGAGGCTAAACCTCAGTGATGTGATAGCCGGCAGGCGTTGTCACTGGGGGGTCGTGGGGCCGCAATGCTGGTTCTGCCGAATCAGCGAAGAGTCACAAACCATGAGTGAAGTGGAAACCGACTGGAAAGTCGTGGCGTAGAGGGTGAGACCCCCGTACACGTAAGCTCATGGCTCTTTTGCGTTACCCCGAGTAACACCGAACCCCTGAAATTCGGTGTGAATCTAGCGGGACCACCCGTTAAGCCTAAATACTCCTCGATGACCGATAGCGGACTAGTACCGTGAGGGAAAGGTGAAAAGTACCCCGGGAGGGGAGTGAAAGAGTACCTGAAACCATGTGCATACAATCCGTTGGAGCTCTTCCTTGTGAAGGGTGACAGCGTGCCTTTTGAAGAATGAGCCTGCGAGTTAGCGTGGTGTAGCGAGGTTAAGGCGAGGGCCGTAGCCGTAGCGAAAGCGAGTCCGAATAGGGCGTTTGAGTTGCACCATCTAGACCCGAAGCGGAGTGATCTATCCATGGGCAGGTTGAAGCGCGGGTAAGACCGCGTGGAGGACCGAACCCACCTAGGTTAAAAACTGGGGGGATGACCTGTGGATAGGGGTGAAAGGCCAATCAAACTCCGTGATAGCTGGTTCTCCCCGAAATGCATTTAGGTGCAGCGTTGCGTGTTTCTTGCCGGAGGTAGAGCACTGGATGGGCTAGGGGGCCTACAAGCTTACTGAACTCAGCCAAACTCCGAATGCCGGTAAGTGAGAGCGCAGCAGTGAGACTGCGGGGGATAAGCTCCGTAGTCGAGAGGGAAACAGCCCAGACCATCAGCTAAGGTCCCAAAGAGATTGCTAAGTGGAAAAGGATGTGAAGTCGCAGAGACAACCAGGAGGTTGGCTTAGAAGCAGCCACCCTTGAAAGAGTGCGTAATAGCTCACTGGTCAAGTGATTTCGCGCCGACAATTTAGCGGGGCTCAAGCAATCCACCGAAGCTATGGCATTCGTACATGTACCCGGCCCTTTGGGGTCCAGGTGTGCGGATGGGTAGGGGAGCGTCGTGTGGCGAGCGAAGCGGCGGGGTGACCCAGCCGTGGACGCCACACGAGTGAGAATGCAGGCATGAGTAGCGAATGAGGAGTGAGAAACTCCTCCACCGAATGACCAAGGGTTCCAGGGTCAAGCTAATCTTCCCTGGGTAAGTCGGGACCTAAGGCGAGGCCGACAGGCGTAGTCGATGGACAACGGGCTGATATTCCCGTACCGGCACTGAAGCGACCCTGCTGAATCCAGTGATGCTAAGTGCCCGAAACTAGCCTCCAGCTCCTTCGGGAGCATTGGCTAGCAGAGCGCATGACCCGAACTGGTACTAGGCAAGCAATGGTGTGACGCAGGAAGGTAGCTCAACCGCGGCGATGGTAGACCGCGGCCAAGGTCGTAGGGCGAACGGTAGGCAAATCCGCCGTTCATGTGCCTGAGAGCTGATGGGGAGACGATTTAGTCGAAGTGAGTGATCCTATGCTGCCGAGAAAAGCATCTAGCGATGTTTCAGAGCCGCCCGTACCCCAAACCGACTCAGGTGGTCAGGTAGAGAATACTAAGGTGATCGAGTGAATCATGGTTAAGGAACTCGGCAAAATGCCCCCGTAACTTCGGGAGAAGGGGGGCCGGATTCGTGAGTGGACTTGCTCCACGAAGCGTTGAAGGCCGCAGAGACCAGGCCCAAGCGACTGTTTACTAAAAACACAGGTCCGTGCTAAGTCGAAAGACGCCGTATACGGACTGACTCCTGCCCGGTGCTGGAAGGTTAAGGGGACGTGTTAGCGCAAGCGAAGCACAGAACTTAAGCCCCAGTAAACGGCGGTGGTAACTATAACCATCCTAAGGTAGCGAAATTCCTTGTCGGGTAAGTTCCGACCTGCACGAATGGAGTAACGACTTGGGCGCTGTCTCAACCATGAACTCGGCGAAATTGCACTACGAGTAAAGATGCTCGTTACGCGCGGCAGGACGGAAAGACCCCGGGACCTTTACTATAGTTTGGTATTGGTGTTTGGTTCAATTTGTGTAGGATAGGTGGGAGACTGTGAAGCCCGGACGCCAGTTCGGGTGGAGTCATCGTTGAAATACCACTCTGATTGAACTAGATATCTAACCTAGGTCCATTATCTGGATCAGGGACAGTGCCTGATGGGTAGTTTAACTGGGGCGGTTGCCTCCTAAAATGTAACGGAGGCGCCCAAAGGTTCCCTCAGCCTGGTTGGCAATCAGGTTTCGAGTGTAAGTGCACAAGGGAGCTTGACTGTGAGACTGACAAGTCGAGCAGGGACGAAAGTCGGGACTAGTGATCCGGCGCTGGCATGTGGAAGCGGCGTCGCTCAACGGATAAAAGGTACCCCGGGGATAACAGGCTGATCTTCCCCAAGAGTCCATATCGACGGGATGGTTTGGCACCTCGATGTCGGCTCGTCGCATCCTGGGGCCGTAGCAGGTCCCAAGGGTTGGGCTGTTCGCCCATTAAAGCGGCACGCGAGCTGGGTTTAGAACGTCGTGAGACAGTTCGGTCCCTATCCGCCGCGCGCGTAGGAAACTTGAGAAAGGCTGTCCCTAGTACGAGAGGACCGGGATGGACGAACCTCTGGTGTGCCAGTTGTTCTGCCAAGAGCACGGCTGGTTGGCTACGTTCGGAAGTGATAACCGCTGAAAGCATCTAAGCGGGAAGCACGTTTCAAGATGAGGTTTCCCACTGGTTTATCCAGGTAAGGCCCCCAGCAGACCACTGGGTTGATAGGCCGGAAGTAGAAGTGCAGCAATGCATGGAGCTGACCGGTACTAATAGGCCGAGGGCTTGTTTCTTACAAGAT
>NZ_JAVTJF010000021.1:0-2953 GCF_031843905.1 Aeromicrobium sp. WCS2018Hpa-31
GTGCTGCGTCGCTGTGGCTGCGCGTCGGGGTGGGCTCCGAGAGGGCCTCGACCGGAGCAGCGGGTCTCGGGTCGGTTGGGTCTGCGGGGTGCGGCTGGGATCTCGCCTGGTGCTGCGTCGCTGTGGCTGCGAGTCGGGGTCGGTCTCCGAAAGGGCCTCGACCGCAGCAGGGGGTCTGGGCTCGAGTGGGTCTGCGGGGCTTGGCCACGATTCCCCCTCTGTGCGTGATCCACGCATGATTCTTCCTTCGCGTGGACCGTGCCTCGCGAAGGAAGCATCGTGGCGACGAAAAGGGCCCCGTTCGGGTAGGGATTCTCCCTTCTCGTGGACCGTCCCGCGCAAAGGGAGAATCTCTGCCCGCCCGCCGCACGAGTCGCCCCCTGCGGAGGCAAGGTTCTGCCTTCGCGTGCAGAAACCCGAACGATGCTGCGTTCGCGACGGGATCCGACCACGAACGCAGCATCCTTCGACCCTTCACGCACGAACGCAGAACCTTGCGTCCCCCCAGCCACGCCCCGAGAGCCCGTCCGACCCCGGACCCGTCCGCCGGTCGAGGCCCTTTCGGAGAGCAGGTCGACTCGCAGCCACAGCGGCGCAGCAGCAAGGCACGACCCGGCGACAGCGACGCAGCAGCGAGCGAAGACCCACCCGCGGAAGCGCAGCAGCGAGCGAAGACCCACCCACGAGAACGCAGCCGCAGGCGATCGGGGAGAAGAGCCCCTCACCGCATCGGATCGACCGGCTTCCCGCCGCGCACCACCATGAAGTGCAGGTGGCAGCCGGTCGACATGCCGGTCGAGCCGACGCGGCCGACGACGGTGCGAGGGTCGACCCGGTCGCCGCGCGAGACCGAGGCCGAGGACAGGTGGGCGTAGGCGGTGCGCACGCCGCCGCCGTGGTCCAGCACGACCCGGAGTCCATAGGCGCCGTCGCGCCCCGCGGACCGGACGGTACCGGCCTTCGCCGCTCGGACGGGCGTGCCGCAGGAGGCGCCCAGGTCGACGCCGTCGTGCAGCTTGCGGATGCCGGTCACCGGGTGCACACGCATCCCGAACGCCGACGTGACCGGTCCACCGACGGGCCGGGCGAGGTCGCCGAGCGAGCCGAGGGCGCCGGCCGGGGGCCGGGGGAGTCGGGCGTCGGGGTCCACGAGCACGAACCGCGACTCGCCGGTGAGCCGCTCGCGCGGGTCGAGGTAGCGCTCGCCCTGCAGTCGCCCGAGGTGCAGGCAGGCGCTCGCGCAGTGCGTCCCACCCGGTGCGAGTCGACCCAGGACCTCGCCGGGCTCGACTGCGTCGCCACGCTCGACCGTGCGCCGCTCCACCGGTTGGTAGGTGGAGCGCTCGCTCCCGTGGTCGACGGTCACCACGCCCACGCCGGCCACCGTGCCCGAGAAGCTGACCCAGCCGGCCGCCACGGCACGCACGGGCTCGCCCGGGGAGCCGGGCAGGTCGATCCCGCGGTGCCCCGCACCGTAGGGGGTGTCGGGCGGGTCGAATTCCGTGCCCACCACCCGCTGGCCGAGCGGCCACGACCACGACGGGCCCTCGTCCGAGGCCCTCGCCACACCGGTCGCCGTCGACAGCAGGATCGCGGCGGCAGCGCCGACGGCGAGGAGGAGGCGGGTGCGGGGGGAGTGGACCGGCATGACTCGAGCGAACCCCGTCGACGCTCGTCGCGGCAGGCCCTCGTCGCGACCTGTGGACACGGGACGTTCGCAGGTGCCCACGGCGCCGGGTCTGTGGATTTCTCGTTCTCCCGCCCGGTGTCCTAGACTGACCCCATCACGTCCTCGGACGTGAAATTCGCACGCCCGTCTCCGTCGTGACGTCGCTCGTCGACCGAACGCCGGGCGCGATCCTGGTCCTGCTCGCAGGTTGGTTCGCGTGGCACGGGAGTCAGGGCACCGCCGACCGGCGGTGCATCAACCAGGAACGGACCACCCGCCGCAGGGCCGGTGCGTCCAGAGGAGGAATCGACCATGGCGGTCGTCACCATGCGAGAGCTGCTCGAGAGCGGCGTCCACTTCGGGCACCAGACCCGTCGCTGGAACCCGAAGATGAAGCGCTTCATCTTCACCGAGCGCAACGGCATCTACATCATCGACCTGCAGCAGTCGCTGGCCTACATCGATGCCGGCTACGAGTTCGTCAAGAACACCGTCGCCCGCGGCGGCACGATCCTGTTCGTCGGCACCAAGCGCCAGGCGCAGGAGCCGGTCGAGGAGCAGGCCAAGCGCGTCGGCATGCCCTTCGTCAACCAGCGCTGGCTCGGCGGCATGCTCACCAACTTCCAGACGATGCACCAGCGGCTCCAGCGCATGAAGGAGCTCGAGGAGATCGACTTCGACGACGTGGCGGGCTCCGGTCGCACGAAGAAGGAGCTCCTCCAGATGCGTCGCGAGTACGACAAGCTGAACCGCACCCTCGGCGGCGTCCGCGACATGGCCCGCACCCCGTCCGCGGTGTGGATCGTCGACACCAAGAAGGAGCACCTCGCGGTCGACGAGTGCAAGAAGCTCGGCATCCCGATCGTCGCGATCCTCGACACCAACTGCGACCCCGACGACGTCAACTACCCGATCCCGGGCAACGACGACGCCATCCGCTCGGTCAGCGTGCTGACCCGCGTGGTCGCCGACGCCGTCGCCGAGGGCCTGCTGCAGCGCGGTGGCGCCAAGACGGGCAACGAGGAGGCCGGCGCCGAGCTCGGTGGCGACGAGCCCCTGGCCGAGTGGGAGCGCGAGCTGCTCGAGAAGAAGGACGAGAAGAAGGACGAGTCCGCTGCCCCCGCCGCCGAGGCCCCGGCTGCCGAGTCCACCGAGGCGCCCGCCGCCGAGGCTCCGGCTGCCGAGACGACCGAGGCTCCGGCTGCCGAGGCCCCCGCTGCCGAGGCCACCGAGGCTCCCGCCGAGAAGTGATCCCTGGTCGGGTGCCGGGCCATCCCCGGCACC
>NZ_JAVTJF010000022.1:0-2250 GCF_031843905.1 Aeromicrobium sp. WCS2018Hpa-31
CCGGCTCGACGAGTGGCGTCACCTACGAGGTGCTGCGCAACGACCGGGTCGTCGCCACGACTACCTCCACCACGGTCTCGGTGCTGGACTCCACGTCGGCCGACCGGTTCTTCGTGCGGGCCAGCGACGGCCAGGGCAACTGGTCGGCCTCCACCGCCCTCGTACGCGCCTCCTGAGCGGGTCGACCCGGGACGTGTGACCCGACCCACCCGAACTCCGGCAGGGCAGTCGCGTCATGGATGCGGGCCGCGGTGCTCCTCCACTCCGTGGGCCGTCGGGGGAACGACCGGCTCGCGCCCCGAACCGATCAAGGATCCTCCGTGCGTACCAAGACCACCCTCGCCGCGCTCGCGGCCGCCTTCGCCGTCGTCGTCACCGGGTTGACCGGCGTCGTGCCTGCCGCCCAGGCGGCCACGGTGGTCCCCGACGGCTCGAGCCAGGCGTCGGCGGCCGCCTCGTGCTGGGAGGTCAAGCAGGTCAAGCCCTCGGCGACCGACGGCGTCTACTGGCTGCTGACCCCGCAGCTGCGGACGCCCACGCAGTTCTACTGCGACATGACCACCGACGGCGGTGGCTGGGTGCTCGTGGGCCGCGGTCGCGACGGCTGGAACTGGGACGGCAACGCCCAGGGCACCCCGGCGCAGATCGCCTCGACGGTCTCCGGCCAGGCGGCGTTCGCGCCGAAGAAGCTCTCGACCGCCACGGTCGACGCCCTGCTCGGCGGTGGCCGGGTCGACGCGCTGACGGACGGCATCCGGCTGAAGCGCGCCACCAACGTCGAGGGCACCGCGTGGCAGGACGTCCGGATGCGGGTCCGCTCGCTGGCCTCGTGGTCGTGGGCGTTCGGCGCCGGCCACCCGCTCACCTCCGCCTCGTTCGACGGCCAGTCCTACTCGGGCTCCACGTCGCGCGACTTCGGCACGACGTCGACGTTCTCGTCGGCCCGGCTCCAGCGGGTCTGGACGTTCGAGTCAAGCGCGAACGGCTGGGTGCGCGGGTTCAACTACGGCAGCGGGGTGAACGGCTCGACGGCGTCCACGAGCAACCTGTACGCCACCGCGACGGGCAACGCGACCCCGTTCACGCAGGTGCTCATCCGTCCGAGGTTGCGGCAGGCGGACCTGTCGTTCGCGAGCATCCCCGACTCCGGCACCGGCGAGGTCACCGCGCTGCCCGTGGCCAAGAGCGGGTCGCTGGCCCAGCCGTGGGGCGTCACCGGCACCGGTGCCGGCGGCACCGGAGAGCTCGCCACCGAGGTGCAGGCGTTCGCGCAGATCGGCAACGTCATGTACGTGGGTGGCAACTTCACCACCGTCCGCAACCAGGCCGGCTCGCAGAGCGTGGCCCAGTCCTACCTCGCGGCCTTCGACGCCACGACCGGCGAGTGGATCTCGTCCTTCCGCCCCACGTTCGACAACCAGGTCCGATCGCTCGCGGCCCTGCCCGACGGCCGGCTCGCGGTCGGCGGCGAGTTCACGACCGTCAACGGCCAGGGTCGCACCGGCCTCACGGTCCTCGACGCCACCGGCGCCCTGTCGTCCTCCTGGACCACGGTCGTCGAGAACCGCGGCACCAGCGCCAAGGTCAGCGTCCGTGGGCTCGACGTGTCCGGCGGACGGCTCTACGTCGGCGGGGTCTTCACCCACCTGGTGCGCGGCACCAACGCCGCCTACGCCCGCAACGCCGGCCGCATCGACCTCTCCAGCGGCAACGGCGACGCAGGCTGGAACCCGAACTTCAACGGCAGCGTCGCGGCCCTGGACGTCTCCGACGACGGTGCGCGCGCCTACTTCGCGGGCTACATGACCGCCTCGGGTGCCACCACGGTCAAGAAGGGCGTGGCCATCAGCACGGCCGCGGGCGCCGCGGTCACCACCCCGGCCTGGAACCCGACCTACAGCACCGCCGGCGCCACCTACCAGCAGGCCGTCAAGCAGGTCGGGGGCAAGGTGTGGCTGGGTGGCTCGCAGCACAGCATGTTCTCCTACGACACCACCGACTTCGTCCTGAAGGACACCGGCATCACGAAGTCCGGCGGTGACCTGCAGGCCATCACGGGCGGTCTCGGCGACAAGGTCGCCTACGGCGGCTGCCACTGCGGTGACTGGAACTACTCCGGCACCACGAACTACGACAACTTCAACCCGGGCACGACGTCCGTGCAGTGGACCCAGGCGGGCAAGATCTCGCTGCTGGGTGCCTGGGACAACACCACCGGCGCCTTCGTCACCACCTTCGCGCCGCAGTGGA
>NZ_JAVTJF010000023.1:0-1059 GCF_031843905.1 Aeromicrobium sp. WCS2018Hpa-31
AACGGGGAGGAAGCGCACCGCGCTTCCTCCCCGTTCGCCATGTCCGGACCCTCTCGTGGCCGCGACACCGAGCTCCAGGTGCCGGCACCGAGGGGCGACCCGCCGGCCCGGGGCGGGCCTCAGTCGTCGGACGAGGCGACCTGGACCGAGCTGCCTGCGACGAGACCCCACTGCTCGAACGCACCGGCCTCGGCCTCGATCACCGAGCGGCACCGGAACCGCACCGCACTGAACCGTCCGGGCGGCATCGTCTGGACGTGGAGCACCCGACGGTCGCGATCGACGAGTGCCACGTCGATGGCGAAGCGCATCCGCATGGTGTGCACGTGCCGGCAGGGGTCGAGCCAGAACGCCCCCGCCACCGCGTCGCGACCCAGCAACCCCTTGCTGCGGGCCCGGGTGGACGTGGCGCGCTCGAGCGGCGCCACGCCACGGCCGTCGACGAGCAGGCGCACCTGCGGGCTCTCTCCACCACTGGTCATGGCACGACCCTAGGCCACGCGGGACGGGTGACGGGTCGGGCGGATCTGGGTCCGGTCCGGGTCTTCGGGCCCATGAACGACCACGACCGGGCGGCATACGTTTCTGGTGTCAGCAGGACGCAGCACCCGCCGACACCACGACCACCACTCCCCCTCACCCTCAGGAGACACCATGTACACCAAGGCACTCGCTCTCTACAGCACCGTCCTCGCCACCGTCCACGCTCCCCGCGAGGAGAAGGGCCAGGGCACCCTGGAGTACGTCGGCATCGTCGTGATCGCCGCCCTGCTCGTCGGCGCCATCGTCGCCGCCATCAACCCCGGCGACATCACCGCCAAGATCCAGGAGAAGATCTCCGAGATCCTCAACGCCGGCTGAGTCCAGCCACCCCCGAACGGGGAGGAAGCGCACCGCGCTTCCTCCCCGTTCGCCATGTCCGGACCCGTCCGCGGCACCGATCTCGAGGTGCCGGCACCGAGGGGCGACGCGCTTCCTGCGAGTCCCGTCCTCTGCCCGGGTGGCGGGTCGGGCGGATCTGGGTCCGGTCCGGGTCTTCGGGCCCATGAACCGGGGCCA